>CAXYUU010000274.1:0-5106 GCA_964292015.1 uncultured Acetobacteroides sp. | reverse complement strand
TTGTTTCCTAAAGCGGTTGCAAAAGTACTCCCTTTTTCCAGTTCTGCAAGGGGGTAAACCCGTTTAAACCGTACGGCAGCCGTTAACGTTTGTTGGCTCGCTTAGGGTCAGGCCGTTGAAGGGGGAACTATTTTGTGCTGGAGGGTACGTTTTATGCGGAGGGAAGGGTTGGAGAGAATTGAAACGCAAAGTAAGGGGCACCACTAGCCGAATTATGAGCAAAATAATCATAACACAGCACACATCCCCACGACCATAATGGGGATATCTCTATAAAATTGGGCATATATCAACCTACTTGTATAGTACCCTCAGCCTATCGACCATTGCCCCCTACCCTATTCCCCTATATTTTCAGTTCTAAAACAACGTCTCCCAGCCTATCAATAACCATAGTTCTACTCTAAAGAAATATGACACGTTGTCAAACAAACAAGCCGTAACTACGGAGAAGTCCGAACACACCCGGCTGTCATTTTTGGTGAAAGCCAAGTTTAGATGCCTACTACTATGCTGCAAAGAGGGACTATTGCAACTGGAGGAATAGAAGTTTGATACATATATTAATATAAGCACATACTGCGTGGCTATAAACCACATCGCAACCTATGCTAATCAAAAAGTACGGGTATGCATCGTAAAATCGAGCATCCCTCGACAAGGATTGCAAGTAACCTAAAAGGTATTAAGGTATACTAGGTGAGAAGATAATTCGCCGACAAGGCTAGAAAAAAGAACGAGTTAGACCGAACCTAAAAGGCAGAAGTAGGGAAATTGAAAACAGGTACTAATTCAAAAGAGGCACAAGAAGGTGTTTACTTACCCATATATTCCAGCGCTTGCATCCAGGCTGTCGAATCCTACTACTTTGTTTTAGGAACAAGCGTGGTCGACAACCATCCGCAAAACCGCTTTTCTACTAGGATATAGGTTAAGCTAGCAAGCCCAATAATAATTGGCGTTGCAACAAAGAAATACCATGGCTTAATCAGCAGGAAATCTACATTAAGAAAAGATATCAGACGTGGAAGAAATACCAGCACCAGCGGATGGACTAGGTATAGCGAGTAGGATATATCGCCTAAAAACACGAAGGGTTTAGGCAAGTTATACGATTTCACCTTATTACGAAGAAGAAGAGCAAATAGCAACAACCCGCAAATGGCCATATTAAAGTAATACCCGGCCCCTACTGCGTATACGCCAAAATAGCCAAGAGTAAAGATGACGATGGCAAGCACGACTACAACCTTGGCGATTAGTAAGCTTTCGATTGAATAGTTCGACTTATAGAAAAGGCCAACCAGTATACCTACTACAAAAAAAAGTATTACCGGATTCGTAATTAAGCTAAAGTAGGAGTAGCTGTAGCCGTAACATCCCGATAGCAGCGGCATGACATCGCCATTAGTAATAAGTGGAACTATATAAACAAGAGTAAGCATGGTTCCAACAAGCACCATCCAACGATATCGTCCAAAAAAGATAGCTAGCCCAAGAATTAGGTAGAAGAATACTTCGAAATTAAGCGACCAGCCAACTTCGAGTGGAGGCATGCCGTACGAAGGGCCTACCTGATTGAGGTACGTTGGAAAAAAAAGCAATCCGGAAAGTAACCGCTCGATATGATCTACAAAGTAAAACCCGTACCCTCCAATGCCAATAATCATAACAAAGGTAAGCAGGTAGTATAACGGGAGTATCCGTATTGCCCTCTTTAGATAGAACTGCTTTACATCGGCAAGGCCAGAGCGGCTATCCTTATTCGTAACAACCATTATAAAACCGCTTATCATAAAGAAAAGAGGTACTCCTATAGTACCTTTCCCAAAAAGAAAATGGCCAAGCTGACTGCTATCCGTATTGAGACTCCCCTTCATATGGAAAAAACAAACCAGTAGCGCAGCAATTCCTCTTAGCAGCTGTACAATTTCAACTTTACCCTTCATTCACATTAAGCTATTCGCGCGTAAAATCATCAAAATGAAAAATTATCCCAACGCCTAAACGTCCACGGGTAAAACCGGCAGGTAGTAAGGAGCATCTGCTAAATCGAAAAGGTTGCGGCCCTTCTACTGGGGCCTATGTTTCGAGATTCGACTCTCCGTCCGACGAGATTTAATAATATCGATATACTGAGTAACACGTAATAGCCAGTTATTGTGTAGGGCAATGAAACCCAAAATAGTAAAAAGCCATATTACACCAACATTAAACCACTTGGTATCGATTTTATTGCCACCCACAATCTTCACCGGTGCATAAAACTGTGCTTTACCAATCGAGGATGTAGGATCCATGTACGACGGATCTTTAAGCTGAACAATTTCGGTTCCCACTATCTTAGACTGAGCAACCCCACTTTTATTCAACACCAAATCGGAAAGAGCCTTATTTTCGTAGTTATGGCGTAAGGATACAATTCGTTCAGACGTTTTATACTTAGAAAGTAACGAATGGTAAATGGAATCCTTTTTAATACTGAGCCGATTATAGTTACCCCAAAGAAACGTCTGGAGGTTATTCAAGCTAAGCTTGAGGTCCTTAATTGTTTTTGTATCAACCTGCTTAATGCCCGATTCGTAATGGTTAAATCCGTACACCTTACTACCAAACTCAACTCTCAAGCGTTCAAACTCATTATCAACCAGCTTCAATCGCATTAACGATTTATCATTAATTGATTTAAGGTTATAGTCATGCTGAAGCTCGTTAAGCTGAGACATCAAAATAGGAATGTATATGCTCGAGTAGTAGTTGTTTTGGCTACGCTCCTTGTCTACCTCGTAAAAGAACTGCGTATAGGTATTATCCTTAAACTGGCTAACGGCCAACGCCTCGTATGCCCATCGCGAAATCATCATATCGCCCACAAAAGGGACATACCTATTGTTTGATATCGAATGGTGAAGCTTTTTAAAGTCGACGATAACCCCGCTGAATAGCAGCTGTGGTACTAAAAGTAAGGGAACGGTTACGTAGATGGCCACCGTAGACTTTAACGCCGACGAAAGGTTTAATCCAATCATGTTAGCACAAGCCGCTGCCGAAAAAAGAATCATCCAGTAGATTGAATTCATTCCTTTTATTTCGAGGATGTGGTTTCCGAGCAGTACAAATACAAACATTTGGATCGCCGAAATCAGAAATACCACAAACACCTTCGATGATATATAGCTTCCCCAGCTTAAGTTCAAGAACTTTTCGCGGTGAAGAATCTTTCTATCCTTAATAATCTCCTCGGCAGACACTATCATGCCAAGAAAAAGCGCAGCAACTACGCTCATAAACAGGTAGGCCGGTATGTTATCGTTTGTACTAAAAATGTACCGGTTCAAGTTGGTGCTATCGCCAACGGTGTACTTGGTGAAAAACCCGATGATAATGGCAAGCAATGGAGCTTCGAGCGAAATCATAAGCAGGTACTGCCTATCGCTTAACTTAGAAAGGATGCTCCTTGAGATGAATATACGAAACTGGTTAAGCCTATTGGGAATATGAAAATTATTGATCGGCAGGTTAGTCTTTTCACTATGAACGATCGACCGCAGCTTAGGTTGAACATTTTTCAGGTATAGCTGATACCACTCCTTAGCCGAACGCTTTCGATTACGTGTTAGCTTACCGTACTCGTTAACCACCCGTGCCTCTACCACCCTAAGAATAACCTCGGCATTTACATTACCGCAGGTCATACACTCGCTCTCTTCCGCATTAAAGTAGTGCGCAGCCTGACGGAAGTAAACAATACCATCCATCGGATTGCCCTGAAAGATAACGCGACCACCCTGGTCCATTACCAGTATCTTGTCGAGCAGCTTAAATAGGTCTGATGATGGTTGGTGTATGTTGGCAATAACCACCTTCCCTTTGAGGGTCTGACGCTTTAAAAGCAGCATTACCTTTTCTGAATCGATAGACGACAATCCCGATGTTGGCTCATCGACAAAAAGCACCGAAGGCTGACGCATCAGCTCCAGCGCAATATTAAGGCGCTTGCGCTGGCCTCCACTTATGTACTTGTTAAGCGGACTACCAACCTTAAAGTCGCGAGCCTCATCCAAATCGAAATCAACAATCGTCTGGTTTACGACATCGTTGAGCTCCTCTTCGGTATAGTTCCTGAAGCACAGCTTTGCGTTGAAGTAGAGATTTTGGTATACGGTCAGCTCCTCAATCAGCAGGTCATCTTGAGGGACATAACCAATAACACCACGAACAATCTCCTTTTCGGCTTCGAGATCAAAGCCATTTAAGGTTATCCTACCCGTTTCCATCTTTAACGAACCATTAAGAACGTTAAGCAGGGTCGATTTTCCTTCACCACTTCCCCCCAGAATACCGACTAGCTGACCGGATTCCGCCTTAATATTAAAGGGATATACCCCATCGTTGCTTCCTTTAAACTTATACGAAACATCGGTGGCAACAAAGATGATTCTCCTTAGCACATCTGCCTGAATAAACTTACCAGCAATTCGGCTATAGTAAATAGGATCTATTTTAGGATTTCGGACAACCGAACCGAATCCGAATACATAGGCACGAGCATTTCGCATGCTATGCCCATTAATAAGGAGGTTGGTTTCACCGAAATTCTTTATCAGAAAAGTATTAACACTGGCCAGGTGGATGAAGTAAACACGGCCGCTGAGCTTCTCGTTATAGTGGTGCTTAAAGTAGGGATGCAGAAAGTTGGAATCAGAGTCTACCACCAATATTTTGTCAACCATGGGCATGTCACTCTCATCGGCAGCTAGTACAAACTGCTGAGCACAATCGAATTCGATCTGATCGACATTGAAATGGAAGGCAAGTAAGCTGATAAAGTTATGGTAGATCTCATTTTTGAACAACCCATCACCAACAAACTCGGTAAGCTGCAGCAGAAGCCACACTTTTTGGTTTTGCTCAAACTCCAGGTTAATCTGCCGGCAAAGATGAAGCGTATGCTCCGTAAAAAGCGGATTATCCGAATAGGGGTACGACTTTACACGCCGCTGATTTTCGAGATATTCCTCAAATAGCGCAATGTAGTAATCGGAATGTTCTTCCGAAAACTCTTTCTCGTACAGGTATTTTTTTACAATTTCTCTCGCAATATTC
>CAXYUU010000273.1:0-5121 GCA_964292015.1 uncultured Acetobacteroides sp. | reverse complement strand
GATCTTGATGTAACACCAATAGATCCGGATGATATATCAAGTGAAAAAGCCTATTCGAAACCTGAAGGTTACCAACAGGGATTAGCTAAAATATACGGTTTGTTTAGTTTAACTGGCGATGGTATAAAAGCTGATATTGCTGGTGCAAAAGACGAAGGTTTTACAGGCTTTCTCCGTGTTTTTTGGAATATTCAAGAGTTAACTACCGACAATGCAAAATGCGCTTGGGGCGATGCTGGTATTGACGAGTTAAACTTTGGACAGCTATCGGCTGACAATCAGTTTGTGTACTACATGTACTATAGGGTGATGCTTTCCACTACCTTTATGAATGAGTACCTTCGCCAAACTACAGAAGATAAAGTTAAGAGTAGAGGACTTGGAAGTATTTGGACCGATGTGGAAAAGTACCGAGCTGAAGTACGGTTTTTAAGAGCGTACGTTTATTGGGTAGGTCTCGATCTTTTCGGTAATGTTCCAATTATTACAGAGAATGATGGAATTGGCACCAAACTTCCTGTTCAGAAAACAAGAGCAGAGGTATTTAGCTTCGTTGAGAAAGAACTCCTTGAGGTTCAAAATCAACTTGTAGCACCAAATAGCAATACTTATGGTCGTATTGACAAAGCTGCTGCGTGGACTCTTCTTGCTAAACTTTACTTGAATGCAAAAGTGTATACTGGTACTGAACGTTATGCTGAAGCCTATACTTACGCTAAAAAGGTAATTGACGAGACCAGTTATAGCCTGCAAAATAGTTATGCGAACAACTTCTTAGCAGATAATGATGTTAATAAGAGTGAAATCATTTGGCCTATTGCAAGTGATGGTACCCGTACGCAGAGTTATGGAAATGTCACCTTTATTATGCTTTCATCTACAAATAGTGGTGATGCAGTATGGAAGGATGCTATTGGACTTAAGAATGGATGGAATGGGAATAGAGCAACTGCAAAGTTGGGAAGTCTATTTGGTATTACCGATCAAGCCTCGCTAGTTAGTTGCCCAGATAAACGAGCAATGTTCAAAATGCTTGACAATATCAATATGGACAATTGGAAGACTTTTGTGTCGGGACTTGGTGTTATGAAGTTCAAAAATATTAAATCAACTGGCGAAGTTGGTAGCGATCCTACTGGCAACTTCCCTGATACCGATTTTCCTATGATGCGTCTTGCTGAAGTTTATCTTATGTATGCCGAAGCGGCAGTTAGAGGTGGTGGTGACGTTGCTCCAACTATTCAATATGTAAATAAACTTAGAGAAAGAGCGTTTGGTAATATATCTCATAACGTTTCTGGAACCGATCTAAAGGATCTTGACTTTATACTTGCTGAGCGTAATAGAGAGTTATACTACGAGGGTACCCGTCGTACAGACCTCATTCGTTTTGGTAAGTTTACCTCTGGTGACTATTTGTGGCCTTGGAAGGGTGGCGTTAAAGAAGGAAAAGCTATCGCTGATAAGTATAACCTACTTCCTATTCCGTACCAGGAAATTGGGGCCAATCCTAATATCAAACAAAATCCTGGGTATTAATCTTTTTACAATTGAAGTATGAAACGGATAAAATATTTAACATACATGCTCGCTGGCATTTTTATGTTGTCAGCATGCGACAAAGATGAAACGAAGGTTTACATAACTGATAAGCCTACAGCTCCCGTGATTTCTGCGCCAGCGGATAACTTGACTATTGCGTTAACTGAGGCAGATCAGGATAAAGCGTTTAATCAGTTCGCTTGGACTACTGCTGATTATGATTTTAAGGCGGCAATTCAGTATCAAGTTCAGTTCTCGAAAAATAGTGACATGTCAAAGGCTAAGGTTTTAAGCACTGTTACCCTAGGTAACAAGTACGAACTTACAAACTTGGCATTTGACAAGTTTCTACTCGGCATCCTAAAGCTTACACCTAATGTTACTGCTAAAGTGTACTTTAGGGTTGTAGCAGCTGTATCGGGTCTTCCCGCAAGTATTTATCCTGCAGGTGGTGCTACCACTGAAATCAGAACTATGACAGTTACCCCTTTTAATACACCTATTGATATCAAATCTTGGGGTATTGTTGGTAGTGCGACACCTAATGGATGGAATGGTCCTGATTATGTAATGGATGATGGTGATGTTCAAGATCAGTACGAGGCAACTGTTGATTTGAAAGCTGGGGAAATTAAGTTCCGTTTTAATAACGACTGGGGATTAAATCTCGGGGGAACACCTGCCGCTCTAACTCAGGGCGGTGGAAATGTTGTAATTACCGAAGCTGGTAAATACAAGATTACGCTTTCTATCAAAAAAACTGTAGAGGTTTACACAGGAAGCTATACAATAACTAAATTGTAAATCTTTTTTTATTTTGAAAGGGCTTCCAATAGGAAGCCCTTTTTTTGTACAAATAAATCAGTTGTATCATCGTAATTTCATTTAAATGAAGAAGGTTTTAATTGGAGCCCTAGCAATGTTTGCCGTTTCAACAACAGCATTTTGCCAACAAAAGACAGAAACATTTTCCTCGGTAAAGCATCCCGAATGGGCGAAAAATGCTGTTATATACGAGGTCAACACCCGTCAGTTTACACCCGAAGGGACTTTTAATGCCATGCAGGCACATCTTCCTAGACTAAAGAATTTAGGGGTAAATATTTTGTGGTTTATGCCCATATCGAAGATTGGGGAGAAGGATCGCAAAGGTGAGTTGGGCAGCTACTACGCCATTCAAGACTATAAAAGCATCAATCCGGAATATGGTAATTTGGCGGATTTTAAATCCGTTGTAAACGAGGCGCACAAGCAAGGCTTTAAGGTAATCATCGACTGGGTGGCCAACCACACCTCTCGTGATTCGAAATGGCTAATCGAACATCCTGAATGGTTTGTTAAAGACAGCACCGGTAAAGTTGCCGCTCCATTCGATTGGACCGATGTTGCCAAGCTAGACTACACGAATAGTCAAATGAGAGCAGCCATGGTAGATGCCATGAAGTACTGGATTACCGAGGCAAACATCGACGGTTTCCGTTGTGATGTTGCTGGCGAAGTTCCAACCGACTTTTGGAATGATACTCGCAAGGAGCTGGATAAGGTTAAGCCTGTATTCATGCTAGCTGAAGCTGAAAAGCCAGAGCTAACATTTCATGCTTTCGACATGGATTACTCCTGGAATCTCCATAGCCTAATGAATCAAATTGCGCAGGGAAAGCAGGGGGTAAGCTCGCTTGTTCAATACTACAAGAAGCAAGACTCGCTATATTCTAAAAATGCCATACGAATGGCGTTTACTTCGAATCACGACGAGAACTCGTGGAATGGTACCGAGTTTGAGCGTATGGGCGCTGCCGCAAAAACATTTGCGATCTTTACCTATATCACTCCGGGCATGCCATTAATCTACAATGGACAGGAAGTTGCGTTTAATAGGCGTCTCGAATTTTTCAAAAAGGATCTAATTACATGGGATGGTGATAAAGGCTATACTGCTTTTTACCAAAAAATGAATAAGCTCAAGAAGGATAGCAAGGCACTTTGGACTGGAGATGGTACGGGTAAGTTTTCGTACAGCGCCGATTCGAAGCAGAATACCTTAACCCTAGAGCGAACAAAAGACCAAAGCAAGGTGGTTGTTCTATTTAATATGAGTGGTAAGGCGGTGCAAATGAAGACTCCGGCTATTGCTAAGGTAGAATATCTTACGGGCAGAAGTTTCCAGCCGAATGCAACGGTGATCCTGAAACCTTGGGAGTCCCTGATTTTTGTAAAGTAATACTTGTGAGTAAGACGGCTGTTTGAACCGGTTTTATGAGGCGTTGAAAATAGAGCCTCTAAAACCCACCTCAACAACGTGTACGAATAAAAGGAGGCTGTCTCAGAGTGATGAGGCAGCCTCCTTTACGTTTGTAGCTACTCATTCCACCCCTGTTTGGTATTACGATGCACGTATCACGGTGACCCTAGGCTTATGCCAGCACCTAAATAGCGTTTTTTGTTGGCTTTCGTGATGCGTTTGTTGTGACACCCCATTAATGGAGAGTAGCTGCTTAACAGTACAAGGTCTCCTCTCCACTAGTCTAAACGCATTGCATCTCTAAAGCTACGCTTCATTGCCTGTAGCGGAAACCCCAACCGGGGTTTTGCACTCTAGCCCGCTAGAATACAAAACCCCAGTTAGGTTTTTGTTCCGAGGCCTATTGCCGAATTTTCACCGAAACGATTCCGATTAACTTCAAAGAACAGCACCCCTAAATTAGCAGTCCTTCTATTTCTCAAACTATTTTGTTGATTATTTTTGATAAAAAAGGGGGCTGTTCGTATTCATGGTGTTGAGCCGCTACTTACGGTTAAAACAGAAATATTTGAACAGGAATAAAACACTTTTTATGAAAGAATGTTTTACTCCTATAAATTGCTAACTTGTAGAAGCAATGTATAATGAATTGTAGCGATTAACCAGTTGAATAACAGTCGTAAATAGAGTCTTTTTTTGATACTGTTTGTGGCTGTTTAAATTATCAGGGAGATACACACGTGATACATCCAGAATGGACAAAGAATGCGGTAGTTTACGAGGTAAACATTCGTCAGTTTACACCTGAAGGAACTTTTAAGGCTGCGCAGGCACAGCTACCTCGGTTAAAACAGCTGGGCGTTGATATCCTTTGGCTAATGCCTATATACCCCATTGGTGAGGTTGGGCGTAAAGGATCACTTGGGAGCTACTACTCTATTAAGGATTACCAAGCGATCAATCAGGAATTTGGGACAATGGATGATTTCAACGAGTTTGTTCGTGATGCTCACCACCACGAATTGCGGATTATTATTGATTGGGTTGCCAATCATACCTCGCGCGATGCTATCTGGGTAACCGAGCATCCCGATTGGTATCAGTGGGATAATAATGGGACTATCGTCTCCCCTTACGATTGGTCGGATGTTGCTCAGCTGGATACCTTTAACCACAACATGTGGGAGGGTATGGCCGATGCCATGAGATTCTGGCTCAACACCACCGGTATTGATGGCTTTCGCTGTGATATGGCGAGCCTACTTCCTGTTGATTTTTGGGTGTTCATTCGAGAGGAAGTAGATAAGGTACGGCACGTGTTTATGCTTGCCGAGAGT
>CAXYUU010000272.1:0-5124 GCA_964292015.1 uncultured Acetobacteroides sp. | reverse complement strand
TGGGGAAACATAAACTCCCGCAGCTCTTCCACTTCGTGAATTTTCTCGCGTCGGCATTCTATTGCGGGGCGTTCGAGACAGAAAAAGCAGCGCTTCGACTTTCCCGACGATACGCTATCGCCATTCTGGTCGTTTAAGTCGGCATCGATAAAGCGTCCTAGCGGATGATTTTGCTCAAACTCTTCGCAAACCTGCTTAATTGCCCAAACATCCATGGGGCCTGTAGAGCAGGGAACCATAAAAAAGTCGCCTGCCGCATCGCACCACTCTTGAGCCTGACTATCCGCTATGCCAACCTGATGCGCCCTTAAGGCATACCTAAATTCGCGCAAGCAGTGCTTGAAAAATGCCCTGGAGGTTGGGTTGCTTTTAGGAAATCCGGGGATATTCTGGCTTAAGCTCAGCGAGAGAAACCCTTTACGGGCGATTTCATGTTTAAGCAAAGCCCGCTTATCGCGGGCTTCGAGTATAGATTGGAGCGGATCGATGGTTAACATCACTAGTATTTAGATGTGGGATGTGAGACTTTAGATGTGAGACTTTAGATGTGAGACTTTAGATGTGAGACTTTAGATGTGAATAAAATCAATCTAAAGTCTACTGTCTAATATCTCATATCTACTATCTCAGATCTCATATCTACTATCTCACATCTACTGACTCTACTTTTCCTTAACCTGATGAATAACGTCGATGATGGTTCCATCGCGGTACTCAACAATGCCGACTATTTTATCGGTATACTCAATCGGGCCTGGTATTCCGGTTATCTTATCGACCTCAATTTCGAGATCACGAATATCTTTGATATTCAGGCCAGCCTTGCGTAGGTTATCTTCTAGGTCTTTGAATAGCGGGTTTACACAAATTCCGCGCTCGGTAACCAGCACGTGAACCGTTTCGCCTGGAGTTACAATGGTATGTACCCGTTTCTTGATAATTGGAATTCTACCACGGAACGAAGGACAAACCACCACCGTTAGCTTGGCACCCGATGCGGTATCGGAGTGTCCACCCGATGCACCACGGATAAATCCTTCGGAGCCGGTGATCACATTCACGTTAAAGTCCACATCAATTTCAAGGGCACCAAGTACAACCACATCAATTTTGTTGGTTATACAGCCGCAGTTGAATGGGTTGGCGTACAGCGCAGCCGGAATTTCGATATGACGACGGTTATTGAGGATGGAGTTACTTACCACCGCATCAAAAGACTGTACGTCGAAAATGGTTTCGAAAAGTCCCTCGTTGAGCATATCCACACAATACGAGGTGATACCCCCAAGCATGAAGCTACCCTTAATGCCTTTTACCTTCATCTTTTCGCGGATGAACTTGGCAACGGCTAGCGAAGCGCCACCGGCTCCAACCTGAAAGGCAAATCCGGGTTCGAAAAATCCCGAATGCTCGATTACGTCAGCAGCGAGCTTGGCGATGCGCAAATCCATTGGCGATTTGGTGATACGGGTTGTGCCCGTTGCAATTTTCGAGGCATCGCCTATCGAATCGACAACCACCACGTGGTCGATAAAGTTTTGCGTAATGGAAAGGGGAATGCAGGGATAGGAAACGAGGTTATCGGTAACCACAATTACCTGCTTGGCATAGCGCGCATCGATTACGGCGTAGCCAATCGAGCCAAAGGCCGATGGGCCGGTGGCGCCTGTTGCGTTTCCTTCGCAGTCGGCTGCCGATGCTGGGATTACCGCAAGGTCTATCTGAATTTTACCGGTATGAATGCTGCGAACTCGTCCGCCGTGCGAATGGATTACCACCGGAGTGTCGAGCACCCCTAGCGAAATGGCGCGGCCTAGCTCGTTACGTATACCGGAGGAGAATATTTTGGTAACTGTACCGTCTACCAGAAACGGAACAATTGGATCGTGGCACTCATTTAGTGATGATGAGGCTAGCGTAATCCCACGAATCCCCATATTATGAAGAATGGTGAGCGTCTGAACTAGTATAACATCCCCATTACGCAGGTGATGGTGAAACGAAACGGTCATCCCGTTGTGCGGGTTACTCCGCATGATGGCGTCTTCGAGCGTTTTACAAACCTTACTCTGATGGGGTAGGTACGCCTTATTTGGTGCAGGAATGGTAGGTTCGTCCATCCAACCTTTGCGTAGCTTTGTAAGGGCTCCTTGGTACGGTTCTAATTTTCCGATTCCCTCTATAAATTCAGGAATCTCCCTCCCTAAACTATTTAACATTTCACTGATATTTTAGTATTGTTAAATTCTCAATTGTTATTGTGCATTGCCTAATGTTTGCATAATGTCGATCGTTGCTGCTGCAAGTAGTAGGCAGCTGCCGATGCCAAGAATGGTTACTAGGCATGCGCTGTACTTAGTCTACAGCGACTCTGGCGAGCTTAAGAATATACTCGGCCCTTGCAACAACCGGTGCATCGATCATCTTACCATCAATGGCAAATACGCCGATACCTGCAGCACTGTTGGCTTTAAATTCCTTTACGATGCGGAATGCTTTACGGATCTCCTCGGCAGTTGGGGTAAACACCTCATGGATAATATCGATCTGGCGAGGGTTGATAACCGCTTTTCCGGTGAAGCCAATCTTCTTTGAGTATTCGGTCTCCGCGCGTAGGCCTTCCTCGTCGTTTACGTCGGGGAACACGGTGTCTATTACGTCGATATGGCATGCCTTGGCGGCCATTACGATTTGCTTACGGGCAAAGTCGATACCGGCACCATCGGGGGTGTAAACGATATTCATATCTGCCGTAAGATCCTGCCCACCTATGGTGATGGCGTCGATACGAGGCGACGAGCTGGCAATGCTGTACACATTTTGAACTCCCAGCGCTGTTTCGATCATGGCGTGAAGCGTCATCTTATTGTGAGGGAGACCGTGGCGGTCTTCGATGCTCTCGATAATACGTAGCAGGTCGGCTACCTCTTCGGCTGACTCCGTTTTAGGATAGCGGATGGCAGAAGGCTGTAGCGGAACAATCTCTTCGAGGTCGGCCAGTCCAAATGGGGTGCTTAAGTGGTTAAGCCTCACGCAAACTTCGGCGTCGTAGAAGTCTACCACCTTCATCATGTTTCTTACCAAGGTGCGTGCGGCATCCTTTTGGTTTAGGGCAACAGCATCTTCGAGATCGAGCAGAAGGCTGTCGGCTCCGTAAATTCCACCCTGCTGAAGCATTGCGGGATTATTTCCCGGAATGTAAAGCATTGTTCTCCGTATTTTAAAGTTTTTCATCATTAGGTTACGGTTATTTGAGTGTTCCGTCTTGTTGGTTGAGCGAGCGTTTAATCGCGGTTTCGAGTCGGGCTTTAATCGTTGGTTCGAGCGCTCCCTTATCTCTGGCAATAAGGTGGATGTCGGTCATCTCGTAAGCATCGAGTATGTCCACCACAATTCGATTGAAGCTCTCACTGTACTGTTGCATTACAGTTGAAAAGAGCTCCAACTTCCTGCCCGAATTGTCGGGAAGTGGCTCGATGAGAAAAATCACATCGCTCGATTCGAATGTTCCTGACTGAGCGGCTATTTTTGGTTTCATAAGCTAAAGTTTAATAATGCTTTAAACGTTTTTTATATCCATACCATTAATGAACTGATCCGCTTCAAGGTTTTTTCAATTCATTAAGCTTCAAATGTAGAATTTTAATCCTTCCGACGGTTAAATTTTCATAGTTTATTTTAATAAATATACCGTACTGGATAATTTTCGTAAGTAAGGAAATGCAGGCTGTGGAGTGGTGTGGACGGGTATGGCGTAAACGCTGTGGGAATGGAGGCCGCCGTGGGAGCCCGTCGATGCGGGCGGGCGGGTACTCGTGGGGCGTGGGTATTGCTTCTTTCTACTGATTACCATGGCATAGAACCAAAGGGGGCGCCCAAAAGTCAAGCGCGCGGTACGTAGGAACTAAAAAGGGTAGCGACTCTGCCCTAATGGTAACACGACACACGGTGTACGAACAGAAAGTGGGCGAAGCCAATCACGAAAGCCGGACAGTAGCTAGCGTGCCGGATGTCTGCTATAGTAGTCGCAGGCTTTGTGATACTTGATACCTGCGTTGTGATGCCATACAGTGAGGCTGAGTAGCTACAAAAAAAGGCTGCCTCAAACGAGACAGCCTTTGCGTATACGGTATAGCCGGCTTACTTAAGTAGGCCTAGCTTCTTTTGAATTTCGGCAGGAATGGCCTTTTTGTTAATCATTATGCCTGTAGTTTTGTACAGAACAAACTGACGCGACGCGTAGAAGTACCCTTTGTAGATACCTTCGGCACTCCACGAGTTCTTTACGATGTAAAACTTTTCGCCGCGCTGATCTTTAGCAATACCTTCGATTACCATACCGTGGTCGTCGGTAGTTTGCTGGCTATCGAATGCATCCTGGCGTAATTTCTGGGTGATGGTTTGCTCCACTACTGGGTGGTCGAGGTTAAAGAACATCGACTCACGCTCTTTTGGAGTTAGCTCGGTCCACTTTGCCTTTTCCGAGTTGTTCAGAACGGCTACGTCGGTTTGTGGAATTACGGCCACGCCCTTGTTGTACTGGAATCCTTTTTCGCTTACATCGGCACCCCAAGCAATCGAGTAGCCATTGTTGATAGCGTTGTCAAGCACCTGCTCGAACTCGTCGATTGGAAGGTTGTACGACTCTTCCCAAAGCCAGTTGTCTGGAATTTCGAGAATGAATTTGCTGTAGAAAGGATGGTGGGTAAACGAGGTTAGCGACACGTAATCGTCGGCGTTGATGCCTAGGTTCTTTGCAAACGATTCGGGGGTGTACTCGGTGCCCTTGTAGGTGAATTTTTCGGGTTTAGGTCCTAGATATGCGTCTAGCACTCCGTCAAATCCCTTTTTCCAAGCGGTCGATATCTTTCTGTTTGGATTTTTAACGATAACATCGGCATAGGCCTTTGCTAGAGCGTCGAGCTCGCCATGTACATGCTTTGGCTCGCCATACTGAAGACCGGTATAGGCCTCTTCGGGAACAAAACCGTAGTTTTTCATATTCCACAGGATGCCGAAGAAACCACCGCCACCAGCGAGGTTGAAGTTACCCTGCATGCGAACATACCTATCGGCTTTTGCCGCGTAGCAGTTACGAACTACCCACATTTCAGATAAATCGAA
>CAXYUU010000271.1:0-5128 GCA_964292015.1 uncultured Acetobacteroides sp. | reverse complement strand
TATATCTAATGGAAAACTTGAACCTTTAAATTTAAGAATGGCATATACTGAACTTATTTCGCTTTATGCTAACAATGGACAGAGTTATCTCAAAGTACAAAGTGACATTAATAGTGGAATTAGCCATTTTAAAAAAGCATTTGAAGTTTTTGAAAATTGTGTTGTACAAGGTCTTGTTGATAATAAAATGCTTAAGAATTTCTGTGAATCTTTATACACATTTATTAGTATGTTACCATCAACAGAAATAGAGCGTAATCAAGAATATGTTACGCAATTAATTGAAAACAATAAAAAACAAATAGGTGTAAGTAACCTTAATAGGAAAGTGATTTTGAAATTTTCAGAAAAATTTGAAAATGATTCACTTAATTATTTGATTGATTTACAAGGTAACGAAGGTGTAAAGGTTGGAAATGTTATTAAGACACTAAATGAAAGTTACGTTTTTATAGAATCTGATAATGACCGGTATTTTGCTCATTTTACTAATTTTTTAGACTTTCGATCATCAGCAGAATTAAAACGAATTAAAGAGGGTCAATTAGTTTCATTTGAAGAGGGACACAACACTATTGGTGTATGTGCTAAAAATGTAAAAATATTGAGCAATTAAAAATAAAATCTACTTTGAACACGGAATGTCGATAAAGAGGGGTAAAATGATAATTTGAGATCTTATAACTTTGTTAAGTATTTACTCTGTCAAACAATTGTTAAACAGGAGCTTTTCTTTGGCCAAGTTTCTCTATATTAGACTCCTCTTTAGGTTTAATAACCAAACTTCGCAGGGTGTGATGTGTGGGTATAATGATTGCTGTCAGAGGCATTGCCCTAAAGGGCTGTAGAAAGTTTGGTGACAATCGATAAATAAAATGGCGGCCGCAAGGCCGCCATTTCTGCTTCTGCAAAGTTACTTTACGATTTTGCTGCTGCCTACTTCGAGAGGCTAAAGGTAATGCTGCCGATGGTGGCGCTCCCCCATTAAGCTGATGCTATATGATGAAAATGTTAGGCAGTGGCACAGCCTCATCCTTTTTTATTCATCGAAGGCTGTGCCTATAAGTAAAAAATGTAGATATTTGTTCGTCTGGGACGAAAGCTTCAGACGAACAAATTTTTTAGGTAGTAGCCTGCAATAATAGAATTGGTTAAGACAAGAACTTTTAAGTGAGGGACTCTTTGCCTAACGTGGGGTTAAATAAAATTGTTTTAAATAGAAGAAGTTTCGATGAATAGTAAGGAGTTAGAGAAGGAAGTAAAAAGATTGGTGCATTCGAATCGTTACTTGAAAGGTTATGTTTGCGCTGTAGATATACTCTTGCAGCTTAACTTTTTGTCGGAAGGTGATTACGAAAGCTGGCAGCTGGGTAAGGTCGATTGTTTAGAAGAGGTATGTAGTGTAGATTTGGCGAAGCTGACGTTGGTAAATAAGCTCATTAGAAGATACGCTGTTGAGCTAGATTTAGAACGCTCTTGGACAGCATACAACCAAATGGGTAAACGGTTAAGTCGTCGATTAAGGTTTAGCCAATCGGGCAGTAAAGCTATCGAAGAGCAGTATGCCACCCATTATGTAGATAAAAAACGAATGGCCGAATTAGAAGAGAGTAATAGTAGTATGTAGCGGTTCGTACAAACCCGCTACGCACACAATCGAAAGCTAAACAAGGGGGGAGTACGCTCACCAAAAAAAACGGTTACTACCTGTTCTGTCGCTATTTTGTGTAAAGGTACCGGCATTTGCTCGAGGTTTTACCTTAGTATCCGATTTTAATGCAGCTGTTTACTTTGTGAGAGCATTAAGCTTAGGAGGTGCTGTTTCTTTTGGGTACTTCGATAACGATAAGCTTATCGGGATACTTTTACTTATCTGCAAGTGGTAACAGGAGAACTGTCCTTTACCAATAATGGTAGTGGGGGACGACATTAGGTTACCCTTGATACGTAAAATGGCGACCTTTCGGCCGCCATTTCTGCTTTTATAAAGCGTTGTTACAATTTGTGTGCTACCTACTTCGAGGGGGTAAAGGTGATGCTGCCGATGGAGACACTCTGCTTATGATCCTTCAGCTGTAGGGCAATACTTTTCTTTACCTGCTTGCTGGTTCCGTAGTTGGTGTACAGGGTGAGGTAGATGGTTACCGGGCCGGTGAGGGTTTGTCGTCCGTCGCCGTAGTAGTTGGTGTACACCTTGTACTCACCCGCGGGGGCCTGCTTAATGGTAAACTCCTCGGGGCCGTAGCCCTGGGTAAAGTCGGTAGATATCTTTCCACCTGCCTCTGTTCTTTTGTGGCTGTACATGCATCGCTCCTTTGCAGGATCGTCGACCCAAAGGTCGATGTCGCTATCGTTGCTGCTCCAGTCCATAACAATGCGTACATCCTCGGGCATGGGCATGATGTACGATGGCTCCACGGCCGACAGGTCGAGGTTCTTTCGGTGTAGCGATATTAGGGCGTTGAGCTCGTTTAGGATTACCTCCTTAATGGGGTCGAATCGTCCCCATGTTTTGCCCATGATGGACGTGTAGGTGTCGAGTGCCTTTTGGTATTGTCCGCTAAGCTCGAAGGCAACGGCCAAGTCGCGAAACGACTGAGGTTCTTCGGGGCGCAGCTTCTTTACCTCCTGGTAAAGGAGAATGGCGTAGGCGGTTTCGCCCTCCTGCACCAGCCGGTGTGCGGCAACCTTAAGCAGCTCGGGGTTTTCGATGTCGAGCTCGAGCAGGTTCAGCAGCACGCGGGTGCCCTCTACCTTCATCTTCTTGCTGTAGAAGAAGTCGGACACCTCTATAAAGAATGCGGGGCGGTTGGTGTTGTCGGTTTTAAGGGCGTAGTAGGTGGAGTCGATCTTGTCGGTTGCCGTTTCGCGCAGTATGCGCAGGTAGGGAGCATCGGGTTGCCACGCCTGCAGCTCTATGGCCTTATTGGCTGGTGTTTGGTTGGGGGATGCCTGTGTCTTTTGCGAAGCGCCATATCCAGCAACCACCACTTCGCTTATTTCTCTGTCGGTATTTACGGTGTTTTGCTCTACGCGCTGCACTACAGGTTCCTCCTCCTGTGCAATCTGGCGAACCTCTACAGGCACAACTACCATATCCTGACCGCTATCCATCGAGCGTTCTTCTTGTATCTGTAGCTCTTCTTTTTTATGCTTCTTTTTGGGTGTCTTAATCCTTTTGGCATTATACCAATTGCTAAGCATCTTTACGTACTGGGCATTTTGCTCGGCAATATGCTCTACGCCATCCGACGATGGCTTGGGACGGTTGGCCATTATATGGTTGTACTCCGCACGTAGCTCGGCGGGTGGTTCGATGCCGTACTGCACGTAGTCTGATACGTTTTCGAGCACCATGAACGAGGTGTTGCGGGTAACAATCCCGAACTTTTGTCCCAGCTCGGCGATCTCGCTACTGTTTTGCTCGTAGCGGGTGTCGAGCTCTGCAATCTTCATCTTTGCCCATATGCGAACCACCGAGGGGTCGGCGGGGGCATCCTTACTTATGGTGTAGGTTTGCGTTTTGGTAACGCCTTGCTTGTTGCCAAAGCTCACCGTTAGGGTTGCCTGGTTGGCAAGTAGTATGCCGCTAAGGCTAAGGGTGCTGCCCAATGGCTGAGCCGAGGTGGGGTAAACGTCCTGGAGCTTGGTTTTATCGAACGAAACGCCGGTAAAGCGCTCGTTGTTGCAGAGCATGGTGCTAACGGCCTGGTCGGCAGTTTGGTTTTGCAGGTTTACCATCTCGCCGTTGGTGTGGTTGGCGATATATTTGAGCAAGCTGGTGTTGCACCCTGGGGCAGATACAAAGGTGTAAATCGGAACCGAAGGGAGCTTCACCTCGTCGGTGGAGAGGGTGTTGATACCATCGGTAAAGAGGAGTATTTCGTTGGCCTTGCTGCTGAGGTTAAGGTGGTCGAGGCGTGTGGCGCCATCGTTTCGTAGTCCCTTTAGGTAGGCGGTAAGCGGTGCGGTGTTGGCCTCTACGGTAAAGGTTTTGGATGGCGCCATTGTGTGGTTAAAGGCGTACACCGTTACCTGTTTCGATCCGGTAAGCTTGTTGAGATAGCCCTCTAGCAGCTCCAGCTCCTTGGCAATATTTCGTTTGTCGGCCGAAAAGGAGTTGTCCCAGTAAATGGCGATGGAGCTTGGCGTTGCCTTTGCCTGCTGCGCAAGGATAGGTGCTTGGGCGGTGAGGTAGAAGAAGGTTTTGCCCTCGAACTCTGTCGTGAAGAGCTGCTCGCTTGCGCTGCTAAACTGGGGAACGGTAAAGCTTACCGCCTTTACGGGCTTGTAGCTGTCGCGTTTAAAGTGGAGGTTGTAGGTGTTATCGAGGTTGTCGAAGCTGATGTTCGAGAAGTTGCTATCGGTTGGGGGCACCTGGCTGATGCTATTCTTAACCACGGCCACATCGAGGGTAAAATGCCCAACGGTGTCGATGTTTTCTAGCGGGAGCGAGTAGAGCAGCTTGCCATCCTTTGCCGTTAGGGTTTCGGTAATGCCAATGGCCACCATTCGTTTGCCACCGGGACGAATGGGGTAGACGCGGGTGGAAAAGATGTTGCCCTTGGTCTTTTGAACCAGTCCGGGATCTACCCCGCGACGTACGATGGCCTCGAAGGTTTGACGAGCCTTAACCTTTTCAACCGGAACGCCCTCGCGCAGCACGCCGTTTACATCGAGCGCGTAGCGGCAGATGTCCTGATCGCCGTTAAGCGGAAGGGTTAGCTCGCCCTCTAGGGTGCGGTTCGAGGTGTTGGTAACGGTCATCTCGAAGCTGGTGGTGGCAATGTTTCCCACCACCTTAACCTTAATGGCGAGGTCGGATATTTTGATGGGGTTGTCGGTGCTGTTGGCCGTCTTAAAGCTAATTTGGGCAAGTGCCGGCACTCCAAGTAGGAGGATGGCGGCAACAAGTAGGGGGATCCTTACTTTCATATGGCTGAGCATAGGTTATTTTACTAGATGATTCCTCTACAAATATATTTTTATTCTGCGATGGGCAATGCCGATTGGGGGATATTCTGGCATAATTTGCGCAAACGGCTACAATGCGGTGGTGGGCATGGGCAGTGGGGGATAGCTGGCATGGTCATTTGTCAGCAGCGCCTGGTTCTGTACGGTCAGGGTG
>CAXYUU010000270.1:0-5133 GCA_964292015.1 uncultured Acetobacteroides sp. | reverse complement strand
CGGCAACTGCGGATTGACCAACCGACGCGTGAAAAGCTCATCGGCAGTTGCGGATCGCCCAAACGACGCGATGAAAAGCTCATCGGCAGTTGCGGATTGACAAACCGAGGGTTGGAAAGCTTATCGGCAACTGCGGATTGACCAATCGAGGGTCGGAAAGGGATATATGCGCTTAATAATATTGATTAAACTCGAAATCTGTGCCGCTATACCCTGAATTGAAGTCACAAGAAAAGGTACAGAAGTCAGAGAGTAGATTCTCTGAGACCTCTGTACCTCTGCGCCTCTTTATTGTAAAGGGAGCGCTTCTTCGGTATCTGTGTTGAACCTACTTTCTATACAGGCAGCACTCGGGCAGCGCTTTGTAAGTTTTGCTGTCGGCTTTCATGCGATCGGTATCGTGACCTGCTTTGGCAATTGCCCGATGGATGGCATCGAGCTTAGTGTTTGAACCAAAGTCTACTCGCAATTTTTTGGTCTTTGCATTCCACGAGGCAAGGGTAACCCCCTTAACCGATTTTGCGGCAGTTTCGATTCGATCCTTGCACATCTCGCAAAGGCCTTGCACCGTTAGGGTGGCGTGCTGCACCGCGATACTACCATTTGTAGACGATTGCGTCATGTCCATGTTTTGCATCGCGCCATGGCTGTGCTGGGGCGATGTACTCCCTTCGTTGGAGTTCATCATGCTGGGTTTGCCCTCGAGCTGGGCAGCGGCATCGACGCTAAAGGTGCCCTGGGTGACAATCTCCTCGCCATCGCTTAGCCCGCTAATTACCACGTAGCTGTTGCCCAGCATGGGGCCGAGCTCGATGCTTCGGATTTTGAAGTTGAACTCGTCGGTTCCTGCTTGCTTGACGTACACGATGGAGCGCTTGCCGGTCCACAGTACCGCCGAGCGGGGGATTACCAGCTTGTTGCGGTACTCGTTTAGGTTGGCAACCACCTTTCCCGAAACAAACATCTCAGGCTTTAGCTTGCCCGATGGGTTGGCGAGCTCCAACCTAACCTTCGACACGCGGTTGGTGGCATCGATTACCGGATCGATAAATACGATACTCCCAGTAAAGGTGCTGCCCGGTAGCGCCTGCACGGTGTACGAAACCTTATCGCCCTTTTTAAGGAAGGGCAGGTCGCTTTCGTAGGCGTCGAACATCACCCACACCCGCGATAGGTTGGCGATGTCGTAAAGCACGGCACCCTGCGCCACGTAGTCGCCGTTGTTTACCCGTCGGGCGGTTACGATGCCCGAGGCGTTGGCTACCATCTCGAAGTTGTTCTTTATCCGGCGGCTACTTTCGATACCGGCAATCTGCCTATCGGTAAGCTTCCACAGACGAAGCTTCTCCTTGGCCGCTTCGTAAATATCGGGCTGCGACTCCTTCGATTTTGCCGCTTCGAGCAGCTCCTGCTGTGCGGTAACCAGCTCGGGCGAGTAGATTATCGCCAGGGTTTGCCCCTTGCGTACCGTCTCGCCAGTAAAGCTCACCATCAGGCGTTCGATGCGACCGGGGATGTAGGCCACCTGGCTTTGCAGCAGCCGCTCGTCGGCCTGGATTTTACCGTACAGGCGCACCTCCATTTCGGCTTTTTGGCTGCTCACCACCGATGTTTGCACGTTGGCCAGCTGGGCCGCCTCCTTGGTAAAGTGTATCGCCATCGAATCCATCGCCACTCCATTTTGGCTTAGCGGGATAAGATCCATGGCGCATAACGGGCATTTGCCGGGCTTGTGCATCTGTATTTGAGGATGCATGGAGCAAGTCCAGATGGTCGACTCCTTCTCTTTTATGGCCACCTCGGTAGCTTGCTTCTTCTCGTTCGAGGAGTGAAAGAAGAGCCATCCGAGCATCAGTCCCCCAATCGCAAATAGCGTATAGCGGACGTACTGTTTTGATAGTATTCGGTTCATATTTTTAGATGTGAGATATGAGACGTTAGATATGAGACATTAGATGTGAGACGTGAGACAATTATTCCGATTAACTTCCCATTGCCTCTCCCGCCATCAACCGCTTAAGCCAGGCAACCGAGGTGTTGTAGTCGGTTAGGGCCTCAACCTGTCGTAGCTCGTAGTCGAACAGCTGCTGGCGAGCCCTCAGGATGTCGGTTAGGCTGGCGCTGGATGCCGAAAAGCTTCGAATCATAATATCGAGCGACTTGTTGGCTAGAACCGTTTGGCTGGTGTAGAGCTTTGCCCGGCGCTTCGAATCGCGGTATAGCTGCATGGCCTGGTAGTATTCGGCTTGCAGTCCGTTGGCTGCCGCAATGTAGCTCTGCTCCGAGGCGGTGCGCATCAGGTCGGCTTCAACCTGCATCGCCTTGTACCTTTTTCGGTAGATGGGCAGGGTGATGGTAACCATCGGCATAAACATATCCTGGCCGTTCATGGGTGATGTCGACATGCTATTTTTGCCAATTACGTTGTAGGCAAACCCGAAACCTACCATGGGGTAGCCCATGCGGGTAACCATTTGCTTGCGGGCCTCCAACGACTGCCTTTCGAGCTGAAGCATGCTCAGCATGGGGTTGTTCGACTGTATGCTGTCCCCTACGGCCGATGCCAACACCGGTAGCTGGTTTGTCGTAAGCGTATCGGGGATGACGATACTCGTTTTTGAGGGTCGGTTTATAAGGCTGTTGAACCGGGCATTGGCCGCCAGCTGCTGGTTTTTTAGCTGCTCGATGCTGTTTTCGAGATCGCCAATTTCTATCTGGATGCGGTACAGGTCGGCTTGTCCGGCGCCACCGCCCGACGAGGCGCCCATGCCGCCACCCTGCATCGATGCCGCTGGCTTGGGGGTTGCGCCACTGGGCGATCCGGCACCCATTACCTGCATGCCCGACGAGGGCGATGCGGCCGTAGGGGTGCTTGCTACTGGGGTGTTTCTGCTCGACGATGCGCCGCTGCCACCCGCTGGCGAGCTCTTAAACTTAACCATCGATAGGCGTTCTACCGTACGCAGTATGTCGAGGTTTTTTTCGGATATGCGGATCTCCTGCTGGATCTTGTACAGTTCGTACCAGATGCGCTGGACATCGTAGAACACCTGTAGCTTGGCATCGCGAAACGATTCGTACTTTGCCTTGGCCATCAGGGTCATCTCGTTCATGGCATTCTTACGTACGCCAAACCAGGGGAACATCTGCATAAACCGGATTTCGGCCAGCTGGTTACCGCTAAGCACCTCCATGGGTTTTAGGAATACGCCAACACTCAGCTCGGGATCGGGTAGGCTGCCCACTTGAGGCACCCTTTGTAGCGAGGCCTGATACTCGGCAAACCGCTGCATTACCGTAGGATTATTTCTCGCGGCAGCCGTTAGGTACCCATTCAGCGAATCGGTAGGCTGCTGGCCTAATGCGGTAACCCATCCCAGCAAAAGTGCGGTAACGGTTAGCAGCATCTTTCTATATGGTTGATTTTTCATCTTTCGGATTTATTTTAGATATGAGATATGAGATGTGAGACATGAGATGAGAGACATGCTCGAATTCTGACTCTCGATTCCCTATTCCCTATTCCCTATTCCCTTGCTCACTGCCCGTTCCCTCCACATCGACTGGAATAGCGGAACCACGAATATGGTCATCACCTGGATAATCATACCGCCAAAAGTGGGGATTGCCATCGGAACCATGATGTCGGATCCCTTACCAGTGGAGGTAAGCACCGGTAAAAGGGCAATCACGGCAACAGCGGTGGTCATCATGGCGGGTCGAACGCGCTTAAGTCCGGCAGCAACAACTGCCTCGCGCACCTCGTGAACGGTGGTAGGGTGGCGCTGTTCGAATACCTGATGGATGTAGGTTCCCATAATCACCCCGTCGTTGGTGGCTATCCCAAAGAGGGCAATAAAGCCCACCCATACGGCAACGCTCAGGTTTATGGGGTGCATCTGGAACATGTCGCGTAGGTTAATGCCCGCAACCGAAAAGTTCATGAACCAATCCTGTCCGTATAGCCACAGCATGATAAAGCCGCCGGCAAAGGCAACAAACACGCCCGAGAAGTGAATAAACGAGGCGGTTACCGTTCGAAACTGGAAGTACAGGAGCAGGAGTATCAGCAGAAGGCTCACCGGAATTACTACGGCTAACCGTTTGGTGGCGCGCACCTGCTGCTCGTAGTTTCCGGCAAACTTATACGACACTCCGGCGGGTAGCTTTATCGATCCCGAATCAATCTTTTTCTGAATGATTTTGGCGGCATCCTCCACCACATCTACCTCGGCCTTTCCCTCCACCTTATCGAATATTACGTAGCCCACCAGAAAGGTGTCTTCGCTACGAATCATCTGCGCGCCTCGGGTGTAGCCAACGTCGGCAATCTCGCTGAGGGGAATCTGCACGCCGTTTAGTGCAGGTATGAGGATGCGCTTAATGTCGTCGGGGTTATCGCGCAGCTCGCGGGCGTAGCGCACGCGCATTGGGAATCGTTCGCGACCCTCAACCGAGGTGCTCAGCGACATTCCACCTACAGCCACCTGTAGTATCTCCTGCACGCTGCTCACGGTCATTCCGTAACGGGCCATCGCCTCGCGGTTAAGCTTTATCTCCAGGTACGGAGCGCCCACCGAACGGTCGTAGAATACCGAAGGCGAGTTGATCGACGGAACGCTCTTCAACGCCTGCTCGAATGCCATTCCGGCCTTTTCTATCGACTCCAAATCGGGTCCGTATACCTTTAACCCCATTGGCGCGCGCATGCCGGTGGCAAGCATCACCAGTCGGGTTTCGATGGGCTGTAGCTTAGGTGCCGAGGTTAGTCCGGGAATGTTGGTCACCTTCACGATCTCGTTCCAGATGTCCTGCGGCTTCTTTATCTCAGGCCGCCACTGGCGGAAGTATTCGCCCTTCGAATCGGTAACTAAGCTGTCGGATGGGATAACGCGGAATGCCTCCTCTTGGGCATTGTACTTGCCACCTCCTTTAAGGACGTAGCTGTCGTTGTTATCCACCTTAAAGCGCATCCGATGTCCGTTTTCGTCGAGTATGTACTCGGGGCGGTAGTTGATGGTGTTCTCGAACATCTGTACCGGAGCCGGGTCGAGCGCCGAATTTACGCGCCCCCACTTGCCAACAGGAACCTCCACCTCGGGTATTGCCGAAAGGAGCCTGTCTAGCGTCTCC
>CAXYUU010000269.1:0-5146 GCA_964292015.1 uncultured Acetobacteroides sp. | reverse complement strand
TGGAGTACCTGCTGCAGGTGCTCCATACCCTGGTCGCCACCGGTAACCAGTACCGGCTTTGGATGGTCGACCGTAGAGAGGTAGAGCCGCCCGCTACCTGGGGTAGCACCCGCTTGCGGCTGCCCAGTAAACCGGTAGTAGCCGGCCTGGTAGTAGATCTCCTTATTATAGTGGCTTAACCTCGACGAAAAGTTAAACAGGTTTTGAACCATTGCCGAATCGGACTTTGCCCCGGGATCGGTAAAAACACCATCCACGGTCATGCTCAAGGTTCGCGCCACGCCCACCCCACGGGATATGCGCATCTTTACATCGGACGTGCTGGCTCGGGTAAACTCACGTGCAGCAAAGGTGGCAGCCCCCTGTCCGTACTGCCAAAATACAATGCCAAAAAAGAGAAAAAGAATCAAAAAGATAAGCAACAACCAAGATCCAGACCGGAGCATTACAAGCGATCTCAACGAGGTTTCGGCCCGTTTGAACAGGCCAATGCGTTTGTAGAATTTCATACTTATTGTAAAAATTAGCGCTGAATTATTTTAAAAAAGACCACAAATATAGTCGTAAGATGATACCGTTAGCGATTGCCCGTACCATTAAAGCTAATTAAACGCAATCCCCCGCCACATAAGGCCTAAGGCTACCTTCGAGCGGTTCACTTTTACCCATTTTGGGGGTAAAAAGATACCTGCGCTGCTGCGCCTCAACGCCACCTGCCAACGCCCCACCTTGCCACCATCCTACCCTCGGGGTACATCACACCAGAATTGCTACTTTTGCGCCCGAAAATCATAAAACCATCATCCTAAAATGAAAAAAATCGCAACCCTCCTTTTGCTCGCTACCGCTACCCTGCTATCGTGCACTAAAGGCGTAGAGTACATCCAGACAAACAACCAACAGCAAATTGAGGGCGCATGGAAGGTAGTGTCGCGCTCCAAAATTACCATCGACGGCCCCAACAAGGAGCTTGTCGAAAGCATTCGAAACGACTACACCGCGCTGGATGTCGCAAAAGTGCCCACACTAGTATTTAACCGCTACATGTCGTGCATACAAACCTCCACGATTGACGGAAAACCGGTAGCGCGCAAGGGCACCTACTCGATATCGAATGGCCGCTTAGAAATTGTCCAAACCGACATCAACAACCCTGCCGATAGGGAAAACTCGGTAGGCAGCTTCCTCGTTGCCTACAAGGGCGAAAACCTCCTGCTGACCACCGACAAGGAGTCGCTGATTGCCGAAAAGAGGTACCGGCTTAAGGCAAAAGAGCTCAAACCCGATGAGGTAGAAATGGTAAACCTGGAGATTAAGCTAATCGAAGAGGGCATCACCTCGTTCAGCGTCACCATGGAGCTTACGCGGGTAAAGTAGCACCACCTACTCCACCATACGCCAGGAGGCTGCCTCGTTACCCGATGGCAGCCTCCTTTTTTTGGCTATCGCCGACTCCTACTGCCCTACCTACCGGTACTTCTCTCCAGATTTGCTACTTTTGCGCACGTAAATCATAAAAACATCATACTAAAATGAAAAAGTACGCAACCCTCCTTTTGCTCGCTATCGCTACGCTGCTATCGTGCTCTAAAGACGAAGAAGCCACCCGCACAATCGACCAGCAAATTGTAGGCACCTGGAAAGTGCAATCCCATTCCGAAGTCATCATAGATGGACCAGACAAGGAGCTCATCGAAGGGATTAAAAAAGACTACGACGTGTCGGAAACACCCATCGAGCAGCTCGATTTACAGCGAACAACCTTTAACAGCGACAAAACCTGCTCGCAAACTTACGCTAGCTTCGACGAAAAGCCCTTCACCCTGAGCGGCACCTACACGCTATCGAATGGCCGGATAGAATACGTATTTATCGACAGGACTAACCCAAACCCATTGTTTATCGAAACCGTAGTATACAACTACCAGCTTACCCCAAAAGGCGAAAACATCCTGGCTACAGCCGACAAGGAGTCGCTGATTGCCAAGTATAAGAACGAGCTCAAGGCAAAAGATCTGGAAAAGGATGAAATAGAAGGGATAAACGATGAGATTAAAAGAATCGAAGTAGGTATCACCAAGTTTAGCACCACCATGGAGCTTACGCGGGTAAAGTAGCACCACCTACCCCACCATACACCAGGAGGCTGCCTCGTTACCCGATGGCAGCCTCCTTTTTTTGGGGCGATACTCCCCGGAAGCACTTTGAAAGTTGAGAAGGGGGAGGTTACTCTTTCTTTATAAAGTCTAGTAAGAAATTACGACAATAACGTTTGCTCTATTGGTTCATACGATTTCGCTACAACCTCTTTGTCTTCGTCTGAGTAGTGCATTATTTTACCGTAATCGCCATCATCAATTTGAAATGTCAAGTAATCACGAGCCTGAACGTCATCGCTCAAATAGATTTCAAGATACTTCCTTATAATATCGAGCATAAACAGACTCTTCTTAGACTTGCACATAACATTGTTAAAATAACGCCTAACCTCATTCTTGTTATCATTAAAAATTTGCATTAAAAATGGATGAAATGAAGTATTGCTAATTTCTTCCCATTGGCTGTAATCTGTTATGCAATTACCTACAAAGCCGTCGGGCTCTTGTTCAATGTATTTTTTAAATCGGCTGCATGCTTCAGAACTTATTTCTACATCTTTATCTATCCGTGTATCATCAAGCATACCACTACATGCAATAAAGGCTTCATTTACCGAATCGTACTGAGAGCGCTGTTCAATTAAATGTTCAAGATGTTCTACTGCATATTTAACAGCCGTCTTTTCAGTGAATGGAATATCCATATACCGACGCGATGTTATATACTTAATTATAGTATTGCAACAAATAGAAACAAGGGATAATCTTGTCTCCTCTCTAAATTCCCTATAGTAGTTGACGTAAAAATCATCCAAATCACCCGATATTCCATCAATCTTACGAAGCACCTTTATGATTACTCCCTCAACCTGACTGCCGTCATAATGATCACTTGTATTTCGAATTATTACACCACCGTAATTAATTGGATTGTCATTATTCAGCAGCAAGGAAAACATGAATTCGTAGTAACTGTATGGGTCTTTCTCCTTTACACTATTTTCACTGCCTCTTGTAAATAATTCTAAAAGTTCGTTGCTACACTCATTGTAGAAAGTTGCACTAAACAGTTTTCGGATATCGAGCAACCGACTTAGAATGAAACTCGAATTGTTCATCTTTAACTCTACTCCTTTAAACCCATCTACCCCATACTTCTCGTATCTTACCAAGTGATCTTTGTAGTGAATGGCGTTGTTCTTAAATAGGAATTCTAAATACTTGATAAAAGGATTAATTCCTCTACCGTTTAACAAAAAGTCCAAACATGGATAGTCACTCGTAAATTTATTAATATCCGCTGTACGCTTTGCATTTTCCTCTTTTATCTTCTCATTACTTGGCTCACCAAAAGCAGACATGTGGACACTGTAAACACCTTTCGATTCATGAATTTGCCTCCACATAGCCTTCCCTTTCGACTCCCCTATATTTCTGTTTTTCTTCACCCAATCTGCACCATTAACAACCCAATAGGCATTCTTAATCATCTCGTACTCCTCCTCTTTATAGTAGGAAATGTAGAAGAACACGAGCATGTACTTAACTGGTGTTTTTTCGAAATGGGGGAAGGCACTTTCTATGACAAGCGAATTAAAAACCCGTTTAACCTTTCTGTAATCATCAAAAAGTGATATTATATTTTCAGGGATATCATTCCCTAAACGAATGTTCGGATATTTTTTAATAAAGACGGAATCGTTAAGATTACCCTTTAGTATTTCATAAAATGCTATCATTGCCTCCGGAATTTTAAACTGAAAGTTTATAATCTTGTCAGGAAACGATAATGCGACCTTTTCATCAACGAAGTAGGACTTAAGAATAGCATCCACATAATCGCGATCGAATGTTAGTGCAAATACCGTTTGATGAAAATTTGCAGTATTACGTACCAGCTTAAATACGGCAAGCATCTCCTCCTTATCCATACGGTCTATGTCATCGACAATTACGACAAACCGTAAATCACGCCTTATAATACAATCGTTTATCGAATCGAGGATTGCTCCCAAATCCTGATTTGGACAAATCCGATCAACCAGATGACCAACCATGCCCGTGCCATCTGCTGTAGCCAATACCTTCCCGTATTCTCTGAACTTAGCCTTCAATCGTATTTCAGAAACATTCTCCGCCATAAGGTTAAAGAAATCTATAGTCATTTGCTGGACGCTACTGCTCTTCCATGGATTAAAATCAAGAATTATTATGGCAGGATCTTTTTTGAGGTTTTCCTTTACTAAGTTTATAAAAGACGTTTTCCCAGATCCCCATCTCCCTTCGATCCCAAAAACAAACGATCGCCTATTATCGACAATGTTGCGAATATTTGTAGCTATGGATTCGGCATAAATAGAGAAGCCCAACCTATCCTCTTCCATACTATCGATTGGTTCATCTTTCAATAAAAGCGAGACAACGCTATGATCAATCTTTGGCCGAGTAAACCAGTCAACCAACAGTACGATTAAATAGTAAATGGTAAACCAAAGAACAATAATCAAGATGCTCCCATTTTGGAAGTAGTATACCCACTTACTCTCCCAGCCCATCTGAATCGTAAACCAAACTGAAACGGGAATAAGGATGTAGGCCAATAGCGAAGCATCTACCAGTGGTTTCCGTTTGTTTTTACTAATAATTCTAGTGAAAGGGTAAAATAGAAGGATTGAAAAAACAAAAATCGTTATTAACGGGTAATGCTTGCTAACAATCCAACTTCCTAATAGTCCATACACCAGCTCATCCACCTTCTCCCTCGTCAAAAAGTAAACCGCCACAAAAACAAAGAGGTAAAAAACGTATCGCCCCCAAAAGCCTTTGGTAATTCGTTCGTATATCATAAATGGTATATTTTTCAGGGCATAAAGATCACAATAATGTTGGGTGGTAGTATTTCGCACCCAAGAAATCCTTCAAAAAAGATTTTTGGGCCATTTCGCACCCAAGAAATCCTCCAAAAAAGTTTTTTGAGCCATTTCGCACCCAAGAAATCCGCCAAAAAAGTTTTTTGGACCATTTCGCACCCAAGAAATCCTTCAAAA
>CAXYUU010000268.1:0-5153 GCA_964292015.1 uncultured Acetobacteroides sp. | reverse complement strand
TAATCTTATCGACAACGGTGAGGCTACCCTTGTTGTAGCTGATGCTGTAGTTGCCGACATCCGTACCCTGCGCGTTGCTTGCCGCGATGCTGTAGGTGCCTACAGCAGCCGATGCTGCCGCTCCATCGCTGGTAAGGGTTACGGCGGTTAGCTCGTCGCCCTCAAACAGGCCGCTGGTGGTAAACTCGGTTCCGGCAAAGCTGTAGGCCTGCTCCACCCTTTTGTCTATGTTGTTGGGGATAACGGTAAGGCTTGCCGGGGTAATTACGGCAGAGTAGATGGGGGATGCTACTGGCAGCGTGTAGTTGCCGGCATGTGATCCACTAATCGCTAAGGTGTAGGTGACCGTTCTTCCGGTTCCCACATTTTTGTCGTAGTAGCTGGCCGTAACCGCTACCGAAGCATCATCGTCGGGGATAATGCCGCCTACGCTTGGTGGGGTGGTTACCCGGGTGGTTCCGTCGTACACTTTTGTGATAGCGGGAGGCGAAATCAAGTAAAGGCGCTTAGTTACGATCTTGTAGTACCCCTCGGCCAGCGTAAACTTGTAGTTGCTGCTTGTGGGCTGCAAGTCGCCTATGGTGATGGGGTAGATGCCTACATCTTCTCCTTCGGCTCGCGATAGCGAACCCGTAAGCAGCCTGTAGCTGAGAAACGGTTGCATGGTGAACGAAATGTCATAGTCCTTATCTCCATATGTTTTTTGGATAGGATCGGCTGTAACCTTAATCTCCTTAGGCTTTATCTCTCCGGTAAGCGTGCGTGGGGCTGGTGCCAGGTAGCAATCTTTATTGGCGCCTTCGAGCGTGTAGTTTACCGTAATGGTTTTGTTGGGGCCGGCATTCGCATCGTCGAACTGGGCATTGGCAATAACGCGCACATCTTTGGCTTCGGCGACAATGCCGCTTACCTCGCCAGGCGAGGTGATGGTGGCAACGTTGCTGCCGTCGTACTCCTTGGTGGTGGTAACGGTTGGCTCGGATATGGCGAGCGGCGCCCTGGTTACGTTAACGGTTACCGCTTTGCTGGCCGTGGTGTTCCCTTTATCAGTAGGCGTAAAGGTTACGGTGAGCGCTTGATTATTTCCTATGTTGAGCACGGTGCCTTTGGCAGGGGTGTAGTCAAACGTTCCGGGTACATCGGCAGTGGCGCCTAGCAGTCCCTCTCCTATCGCGGTGCCGTAGGGGGCTTCAGTCGGGTATGTAATTACGGAGGTATGCATTGGCGTTACGCTGTTCGATGGGGCCGAATCCATGCTAGTATTTGGTCCGTTGCTGGCCTTAACCTTAAAGGTGTATGCTGTTCCGTTGGTGAGCCCGGTTACGGTTATGGGGCTCGATGTGCCCGTTGCCGTAATGTTCCCTAGGCTGGCGGTTACCGTGTAGCTTGTAATTGGCGCTCCACCGTTGTCTGTCGGTGGGGTAAAGCTTACGGTGGCTTGCCCATCGCCGGCGGTGGCGGAAACGGAAGTTGGGTACATCGGCGTGCCGCAAACAACCAGGTTAACCGTCTCCGAGCTGGAGGCGTTGTAGCTTGCATCGCCGAAGTATTGGGCCCTTATGCGGTAGGTGGTTTTGTCATTATTAGACGTATACTCGTAGGTGGCAACGCCGTTAACCAGCGGTTGAGTGGCTAATACGTCGCGATCGTTTCTTATAAATTTCACCGTTCCGGTAGCTCCCGGTGTTACGGTGGCGGTAAAGGTTGATTTGGATCTTCGGGCGATCAGGCTGGGTGTAACGCTCAGGCTAATGCTGGAGGCGGTAGGGCCTGGCAGCGTTCCGCCGGCAGCCATTACGTGCTCTATGTTGGCCCGCAAGGCGTTGTCATCATGCATAAGGGAGAACGAGTATAGCACCACCAAGCAGCCACTAGGGGCGTTGGCCAGCGTGCCCTGGGCAAAGTAAAGCCCGCATCCTGGGGTGCCATCGGGGTGGGTGGACAAATAGGTGCCCGTACCTGATACGGGGGCACGTCCGCCCTTTTCGCCAAGCGAAATGGTGGTTAAACTGTTTGGCCCGGAGGCAAAGGGAGCCTTCAGAATTTCGGGGTCCCCTGGGTAGTCATTGTCGATATCCTTAACGGGGCCTCCTCCTGCTTCCGTAATAAAACTATTAATTCTCATACCACGGGAGTTGTAATTCGACATCGGGCCCCCCAGCAAAAACAGGGAGTTCCCCTTGGCGGCATTCAGAAATTTTAAAAACGCCTCGCGCTGCGCTTTTCCAGGGTAATCATGATCGTTAATGTTTATTCGAAGATCGTAGATTTGGGTGAAGCCATCCAGCGGGATATTTCCTGAGTAATGTTCGGTTATGTTGTAACGGTCGGAGAGCTCGGCCTTCATCTTTCCGGCAATCTCTTTTTCAATCGTTCCACCGCCTGTAATAATTAGGATGTTCGGCTTGGCGGTTTGCGCCACCGCTCCAGCTACAATGGAGAGCCATAGGGCTAGAATTAGTAGAAATCTTTTCATGTATGCTTGTTTGTTGTTACTACAAGAAGGGAGTTGCTGCTCCCGAATAAATCGTACAAAGGAGGTAAATGCAGCATAAACAGGGTGGATAAATCGTAAAAATCAGCTTACGATTTGTCAACAAGATGAAAAACAGATTGATTCTTTTTGCAACCAACTAGGTGCTTTGCAGAAGAAACTTTTCCGTTCATATTTACTACTTTTGCTCAACATTCGATTGAACTGCGGAAATATGATTTCATCCGAAAGCCTATACTCTCTCTTTATAATACTGGCTCCATCCATTACCTCCTTTGCTGCGCTGCTAATTCTCACCTTCGACACCATGCGCGGCGGAAGCAGCGAGTGGAGGCTGCGCTCGAGGGTGTTCCTCTACTTTGCGAGCACACTGGTTAGCTGGGTCACTTTGCTGCTCTACTTCCATCTCCCCGAGGTCTTCGTCCGCGTGAACTGGCTGGCCTACCTAGCGTTTATGCTCATCCAAGTGTACTTCTACGGCTTCATATTTAAGGTGACGCGCATTGATCCGGCCGAGCGCTTCTCGTGGTGGCACTACCTGCTGCCGGGGCTTATTGCGCTGGGGTTGCTTGCGCTACAGTTTATAACTCCCGAGGTCGAGCAACTGCAAGTGGTAGTGGGACATGGCGATTACGATGGAAGCGAGCGCCTCTTCTACCTCTACTCCAATAGCAAGATGGCTGTGCGGCTAGCCTTTACGGTAGTTTACACCCTGCTGGCCTTTAGGCGGCTATCCCGCTACCAACGGTTTGCTGCGGCTCAGCCCAACGGGCAACCCAACCTGCTGCGCTGGGTGCTGGGATTTCTCGTCTTTTCGGTGATACTGCTCGTTATTCCTTCACTAACGCTGATCTACTCGCGCAGCACCGTTCTGAATACCACTATAATGGGCGTTCACACCCTAGTGTTGGTGATGCAATACTGCTACCTATGCTACTATGTAATCACAGGACACTACGTAACCATTGTAGACGACGAACCTCCGCTGCTGTCCACCTTGGTTTCCCCGCCAGACAGCACCGCCCTACTAAAGAAGAGTCTACTCACCCGCGAACGCTTCGAGGAGTATATGCAGACCGAGAAGCCCTTTCTGAACCCCAACCTCAAAATTGCCGACCTAGTGGAGGCGCTGAGCGTAAACCGAACCTACATCTCATCCTTCATCAACTCCGAGTATGGAGTTAACTTCAGCACCTACATCAACCAGTGCCGCCTACAGGAATACCGGCAGCAGCTAGCCGACCCTGCCAACAATGGCCGGAGCAAAATAGAACTCTCGGAAATGGCCGGCTTTGGCAGCTACCGCAACTTCCTGCGCGCAACCGAAAGGGAAGACCCGTCCCTCAATCACTTATAGGATGAAAACAATTTCAACATTGCATTAACGTCAACTGGAAGCAGGAATCGAAATTGCCAGTTCACATTTACACTTCCGGCTAACAGGATTACAAGGCTCAAGTCCATCGCCCAAGGCATTACACCTACCCCATCTTCCCCTTAATAAAGTCCACATCGCGCTGAAGGATCACAAGGGCGCGGAGCAACTCCTCGCCCTCCACCTTGCCGCTGGGCATCTCGCTGCTGATGTAGTTCACAAAGTGCCACATCTCCTTTACGTTGGAGGCATGCACATCGTAGGGTTGGTAAAGGGTGTTGAGCGAGATTAACCGAAAGGTGCCGCTTTCGTCGAGGTGGTTCTCCACCACCTTAAAGGCTACGCCATCGTCGAGCGTGAGCACCAGAAAAGCCTCCCCGCTGCGAATGGTAGTCCAGTCCTGCACAAACTCCCCGGTAACAAAGGCACCATCGGGCACCGGCAGCATGGAGTCGCCGCTAATTTGAAAGGTGCGATACTTCTTCTCTTTACTCAGGAACGGCAACCGAAACACCGGCAGCTGGCTGATATACTCGGGGTCGGCAAAGCCGGTCATGTAGCCCGCCTTGGCCTTCTCGGGCACCAGCTCAATGTTCTCCTCGTTGTCGTTGCCCACGGTGGCCGTAAGCACGCGCAGGTTGCTCCCCTTTAAATACACGTCGAAGCCGCGCTCAAGCTGCCGCAGCTGGCTCTCGGGCAGCAGCGTTAAATCCACCTTCACCAGCGTGTCGATGGAGACGTTGAAGTAGTTGGAGCTGGAGATAAGTACATCGATGGTGGGCTGCGCAACACGGTTTTCGTAGTTGTTGAGCGTGGGACGCTTGAGCCCCAGGATTGCAGCCAAATCCTCCTGTGTTTTCCCCTTCCTCTTCCTCAACAATTTTACGTTCGAACTAAAAAACATCTTGCTTTTCGCCTTTAAATAGATTATATTGTAATCTGAACTTGGATTACATTCTAAGCAAAGATAAAAAAAGAATGAGACAATGCGGCAATATGCCAATGAAAAAATAAGCACGGAGGCACGGAGAACACAGAGGAGACTAAAAAAGACTGTAGGATTTTAGGCTGTAGACTGTAGGAGAAAATAATAAAACAATGCGGCAATATGCCAATGAGATAAAAAAATGCAGCACAGATTACACAGATGAACGCAGATATAATTTGCCAATGAGATGATTCGGCAATGAAATATACAGCCCTGAAAGGGCGACACATAATAGCCGAGGGCAACGCCCTCGGTAATGGATTTGGCGGCGCGGGCAAATGGTTTAAAATGCATAG
>CAXYUU010000267.1:0-5155 GCA_964292015.1 uncultured Acetobacteroides sp. | reverse complement strand
CACCGCGGGCCCCCCATCTTAGCAAGCCACAGCTCCTACTTGTATTTTTAACATTAGGAAGGGGTAGGAACGCCTTCGTGTTACCTTTATGCTTGTTGGTATAAATGGAATCCATTGCATTTACTTGTTAAGTGCGTACTTGTTGAGTCTGTATTCTATGTTGACATCGAACATTGATGAAACTTGTTGGCAGCAAACCGCTTGACCGAGTGTGCTGCTACATATTTGTGATTTCCTCTTATTAAAAGCGGTAACATGTTTACTTTTTGCCTTAGATCAAAGGCTTGAGGTTGTAATTCCTAATTATTTCAATTCATATACCAGTAAATTCTATTTACCTATGCATCGGATACTTGCATTGTGTTCTCTTGTGCTTATGCTACAATCGTGTGGCAGCCATGAGGAAAAGGGAGGTGCAGCTGCTAACTCCCACATTGTTATGTCGGGAGATACGATTGTGCTACCACATAATTCGCCCATTACTGCTAAACTTAGACTACAAACTATTGAACCAACGAACTTTTGTGCCAAATTTACGACAACAGGCACTGTTAAGTTAATGGGAGGTAGTTCCGCAGATATATCCACACCATTTGAAGGGCGTATTGCCCGATCGTTTGTTCGCTTGGGGCAGAAGGTTTCAGCAGGGACACCCATTTTTGAGGTTTACTCCTCCGATTATTTTGAAACGGTAAAAGGGTTTATGCAAGCTAAACAGGAAAGGCAACTTGCTGCAAACACCTATAATCGCCAGAAAGATTTGGTTGGACACGGTGTTGGGTCTAAAAAAGACTTTGAAGAAGCCGACGTAGCCTACCAGATTGCCAAGAAGGAGTATGAGAGGGCAGAAGCTTCGCTTCGCATATTCAACATTAAGCCTACAGAAGCAGCAATGGGCAAGCCGCTAGTTGTTTGCTCGCCTATAAGTGGGGAGATTGTTAAAGATGATATCACCGTGGGGCAGTACCTAAAGGGAGATGCCAATCCGGTGGTTACCGTGGCCAATCTGAACAAGGTTTGGGTCATTGCTCGTGTTAAGGAGAAGAACATTGGGCTTATTGGACAAAAAGATCAAGTAGAGGTTGTTTCTGACGCCTATCCAAACGCCCCTGTACATGGTGTTGTAAGCTACATTGGTAATATTTTGGATGAGCAGACTCGCTCGGTAGAGTTCTACATTGAGTGCAACAACAGCAACCGTATGCTTAAGCCAGGGATGTTTGCCTCGGTGAGTTTCGAACATAAATCGGCAAATACCATTGTTGTTCCATCATCGACTATACTGCAAGGCGAGAACTCGAGTTTCCTATTTATTAAGGTTGGCAATAATCGGTTCGTTAAGAAACAGGTTAATACCTCAACAACCAACGATAAAGAGGTGGTGGTACGATCGGGACTAACCCCAGGCGATGTTGTAGTTACCAAGGGCGGAGTTTACTTACGATAATAAGCGACTAATTATGGAGAAACTACTAAGGCTATTTATCCACCGCCGGCTGCTTATTGCAACTTGCTTTATAATTGTATCCATCTTTGGTGTTTACTCGTGGTTTCAACTACCCATTGACGCCTATCCCGATATTGCCGACGTAACCGTTCAGGTTTCGACACAAGTACCGGGTCTTGCCGCCGAGGAGATAGAGCAGCAAATTACCATTCCGCTAGAACGCGAATTAAATGGTATGCCCGGACTGCAAACCATGCGTAGCAAAAACAACTTTGGAATCTCGTCCATCATCTTAGTTTTTAAAGATGGGGTAGACGACTACTGGGCTCGCCAGCGAGTACAGGAGAAGGTGTCGGGTGTCGATTTGCCTTTTGGCGCGCAGCCCGAGCTAAACCCGCTTACCTCGCCCACTGGCGAGGTGTGTAGATACGTTATCGAGAGCAAAAGTCATACGCTGCGCGAGCTAACCGACTTGCAAAAGTGGGTAATTATCCCCCGCCTAAAGCAGGTTACAGGGGTGGCCGATGTTTCCAACTTTGGAGGCATAACCACTCAGTTTCAGCTAGAGATTGATCCCAAGAAACTAGAAAAGTACGACATCTCGCTATCGGAGGTGGTAGATCGTATTGATAAGAACAACGCCAATGCTGGTGGAAGCACCATCACGCAGGGTGACCTCTCGTACGTTGTGCGTGGTATCGGGTTGGTAAAGGATCTCGACGACTTGGGTCGTGTGGTGGTTAAAACCATTAACGGACTACCAATTTATCTCGGTGATTTAGGGACTCTTAAGTACGGCAATCTGGAGCGTAAAGGTGTTTTAGGTTTCTCGGATCGAACCCACGAAAATTCCGATGGTGTTGAGGGTATTGTTCAGCTGCTACGTTACCAGAACCCATCGGATGTACTGGTTAATGTGCATAAGGCAATCGATGAACTTAACACAAAGGTGCTACCTCAAGGGGTAAACATCCATATATATATGGACAGAGGCAACTTGGTTGATGCCACCCTTCATACGGTGTCGCACACCCTGCTTTTTGGTATTCTGTTGGTGGTGTCGGTGCTAATCATTTTCCTTGGCAGCTGGCGAGGGGCACTTGTGGTGGCTGTTGCCATACCTCTGTCGCTGCTTATCGCCTTTATCCTGATGCACTTTACCAACATCCCTGCCAACCTACTTTCGTTGGGTGCCATCGACTTTGGTATTATTGTAGATGGATCGATAGTGATGCTGGAGACCATCCTCCGTAAACGCGAAGAGAATCCAACAGAACCACTACATGGCGATAATATTGTAAAGCGTGCCGTAGAGGTGGCAAAACCCATCTTCTTCTCCATGCTTATCATCATAATGGCCTACCTACCACTATTTTCGTTCGAACGTATCGAAAAAAAGATGTTCACACCAATGGCATTTACTGTGGGATATGCCCTGCTGGGTGCTATGGCGGTGGCTCTGCTGCTGATACCTGGACTGGCCTACATGGTGTACCGTAAGCCTCAAAAGATATATCATAACCGCTGGCTCGAAAAGTTTACCGCCTTTTACCACCGTATTATTGCCAAACTTATCGACCGACCTAAAAAGATATTCATGCCACTTGGGGTGATCCTAGCCTCTACCATCGTTCTTTCTGTTTTGGTTGGAAAAGATTTCCTTCCAACGCTCGACGAGGGATCGATATGGATGCAGGTGCAATTTCCGACAGGAATAACCCTCGACAAGTCAAAGGCTATGGCCGATACCCTTCGCAAGCACGTGATGAAGTTCGAAGAGGTAACCTACGTTATGACCCAATTGGGTAGAGACGATGAGGGGACTGACCCATTTTCGCCTTCGCATGTGGAGTGTTCGGTTGGACTAAAGCCATACGGCGAGTGGAAAAGCGGTCGTACCAAAATAGAGTTGGTAAATGCCATGAGTGCCGATCTGGCCAAACTGCCAGGCTACGAAGTTGGCTTTTCGCAACCCATCATCGACATGGTGATGGATCAGATTGCCGGATCGCATAGCGACTTGGCCATTAAGGTTTATGGTGAGAACCAAAGAGAGACGCGCCGCATTGCCGAAGAGGTGTTAAAGGTGACAAAGAACATTAAGGGAGCCGAGGATGTAAGCATCGAACAAGAACCTCCATTGCCACAGCTGCAAATTCATGCCAACCGCGAAAAGATTGCCGAATATGGGCTTAACGTATCCGACGTTTCCGAATTAATAGAGGTGGCAATTGGCGGCAAGGCCGTTTCGCAAGTATTTATCGGCAACAAGGTGTACGATGTGATATGCCGCTACAACGATCAGTACCGCAACACACCCGAACAGATAGGTAACCTGATGCTAACATCGGAGAGCGGTGCCAAAATCCCTCTCTCGCAAATTGCCGAAATTACCACTACCACCGGATCGGGCATAATAACTCGCGAAGGAAATCAACGCTACGTTACCGTAAGGGTAAACCTTCGCGACCGCGACATATCATCGTTCCTTCGCGAGGCAAACAGCAAAATCGAAAAGCAGGTTAAGTACGACCACGATGCTATGCACATTAGCTGGGGTGGGCAGTTCGACAACCAGCAACGAGCATACACCCGTCTGCTGCTCATCGTTCCGCTTTCGCTGGCGCTGATGTTTTTGCTGCTCTTCTGGAATTTCGGAAACTTCCGTCAGGCATGGCTACAAATAGCGATGCTGCCCTTTGCCATATTTGGGGGGATGTTGGCGCTGAACCTCTTTGGGATGACCTTCAACGTGTCGTCGGCCGTAGGTTTCATCGCCCTATTTGGGGTATTTATACAGAATGGGGTGCTGATGATTAGTCACATTAACCAGCTGCGAAAGCGTGGAAAGGAGCTTAAAGATGCCGTTATCGAAGGATCCATGCACCGTTTCCGCCCTGTGCTTATGACATCTGTTGTGGCGATGCTCGGATTGATCCCCGCCTCGCTCTCCACCAGTATCGGGTCCGATGTTCAACGACCACTAGCAACCGTTATTGTATATGGATTGGCATTTGGTACAGTAATTACGCTGTACGCCCTTCCGGCTCTTTACTACATGCTGGAGAGATGGGCGCTATCGAAGCAGAAAGCGGATGAAATTTAGAAGACAAGGCAGCCTTGCCTAACGGGTTGTAAAAACCTGTTAGGCTAATGCCTGTTTTAAAAACCAGCTTAGCCATGAAACAAGCATGAATACAGAGACTCACCAAAGAAATGAAAGCCTGTCATGCGAGTTACATGCAACCATTAAAAAACAACTATTCCCGCATGAAACGAATCACGTTTACACTTACCATAGCCCTAGCTGCCGGGACGCTTCTTGCGCAGCCGGCACATCGGGCGGTACCTATTACGGTTACCCTTAAGCAGTATTTGGCCTTGGTGGCCAAAGGTAACCTTAGCTATGCCGCCCAACAGTACAATGTTAGCATTGCACAAGCCGAACTTAGTGTGGCACACGTTTTCCCAGATCCCGAATTGTCGTTTAGCTACTCCAACAACCAAAATATTACTGGCAATATGGGTAAGGGTATCGAAACAGGCATAAGCTACCCCTTTAGCCTAGGGAATAAACGCGGTGCGGCCATATCGTTGGCAAAAACCCCACACGAACAATGGCAGTCGGCACTCGAAGCCTTCTATCAGGCCTTACGTGCCGATGCCACACTGGGCTTCCTCTCGGCAGTTCGCGATCGCGAGATGTTG
>CAXYUU010000266.1:0-5169 GCA_964292015.1 uncultured Acetobacteroides sp. | reverse complement strand
CTCGACAGCAGCCAAACCACAAGGGTCGATACGGCAAATACGATTAGCGATATCAGCAGGATGTTGAGGTAGGGATTATCGACAAGGGTATTATGCCAGAACCGTCTAATAATGTTTAGCGGAATGATGTGAACTAGGTAAATGCCAAAGGTAAGGTTCGAGAACTGGGCGATAAACCTGCCCCCTCCAACGTCCATCAGCCTAAAGAGGTTAACCATGGCAATGGATCCCACAATGGAGGTAATGCTAAGGTAGCTGTAGAAGTACCAGCTATACTGCTTACAGGCAAAGAGCCATCCGGTAAGACCAAACACCATGGCGTAGCATACCACAGCAACAGAGACCAGCAACCACCTGCGGTTTATCATCCCCCTAAACGAACCTAGACAGGCGCCAACCATAAAGTAGCCGGTATAGGGCATCCACCAGGTACCAAACCACGGACGGTTATGGGCATAGCTATCCCACGCATCGTTGGCCATGGCAACCAGAAGTAGGCCAATGGCTATATAGGCAAACCGACGTAGGCCAACCCGCTTTAGCAGATCGCCCAGCAGCGGGGTAACGGCATACAACCCCATAAGCATCCCTAGGAACCAAAGATGAAAGTAGGGCTTGCCCCAAAGCAGCCCCTCCCATATCTTAAACGGACGGGTATGGTCGAAGAAGTAGGCCCAAAGTAGGTAGATAACCGACCAGCACACCAACGGCCAAAGGATACGGGTAAACCGCTTCTGGTAAAACTCCTTGAGGCTGTCTATCGGCCTGATAAGAAAGAATCCGCTTACCACCACAAATATTGGGACGCTAAACCGTCCAAGAGCGTTGAAAAGATTCCCTGCCCAGAAGGCCTCATTAAGAACCTTCATGTTGAAGGTGACAAACGGGGCAGATACATGAATAAGTACCACCCCCAACGCCGAGAGTATGCGCAGCAAGTCGAGACCGGTATGCCGTGTTTTTTCCATTGTGATAGCCATATGTTGGTAGTAAAAAAGGTTGAGCTTAAGCCCAACCTTTTCATATCTCAAAAGTAGAAAAATCTAGTAGTTATCGTTATACTCCTCGAAGTAAGCTTGCGACTTTTGGCAGTTCGGACAGTTTTTAGGTGCCTTTTTACCGGTATGGTGGTAGCCACACTCGCGACAAACCCAATCGATATCCTCTTCGCGTTCGAACACCTTGCTCTCCTCCACCTCTTTTTGCAGCTTGCGGTAGCGCATCATATGCGTTTTCTCTACTGCACCAATAAGCTTAAAGTGGGTAGCAATCTTTTTGAACCCTTCCTCCTCGGCAATACGGGCAAACTCAGGATAGATCTCGCTCCACTCCTCCTCTTCGCCACCAGCCGAGGCGGCAAGATTCTCAGCAGTAGTGCCAACAACACCGGCAGGATAGGTAGCCGTGATCTCTACCGCACCTCCTTCGAGGAAGCTAAAGTAGATACGCGCATGCTCATCCTCGTTAAGTGCCGTTTCGTTAAAAATGGCGGCAATTTGTTCGTAACCTTCCTCTTGAGCCTTCTTCGCGAACATCTTATAGCGACGACTTGCTTGCGACTCACCAGCAAAAGCCTTTAGGAGGTTTTGCTCTGTTCTAGTTCCTTTTATGCTTTCCATACTGTATAATAAGTTAGCAGTGATTTGATGATGAAGGTACGAATTCGAACCTAATTTATAAAATATACAGGCAACATTTTATTCCCATCCAATACGCATCGTTGCACGAGCGTATTCCGACCCACTCCTACTGAATGAGGACAACATAGCCCGTTACCGTTGCTACAGCCACTAAAAAAGGAAAGCCCTCATGCAGCATAAGGGCTTTCGAATTAAAGTATAGGGTACTTCCAAAAGAGTAAAGCTACCAGATTGCTACCTAAACTTATTGTTGGTATACTTGGTAAGTAGGGTATTGCGCAGCTGCACGTAGGTTTTCATCACCTCCGATGCGCACTCCTGGTTGTAGGTATTGAGCAGCTCGCCTGCCTTGTTGGGGTCGGTAGCCTGTAGCGATACGTACTCCTTTTCGATTTGGGTATTACGCTCAAAGAAACGATCCTCCAACGGAGTACGAGCAGCATTTAAATCTACCTTACCATCCTGCCAGTTTAGGTAGAGCAGGTTATCGACAAAGTCCACCGCCCAACGAGCCGACTTATCGTCGTACTGCTTGGGGTCGTAGGTTGCATACGAGGCATCGATGGAGGTAGTACCTGCAAAGATGGGCAGGTAGGGCGATGTGTAGGCGTTATCCTGGAAAACCCAGTACACGCCACCTACCTGACGGGGCAACCAGCTACGCAGCTGGGCCACCATACCATACTCACCATCGGCACGAGCAACGGCACGTCGGCGGGTGGTCTTCATCAGCTTTTGCAGCTCGCGACTGGGGAATGGGGTGGCCAGCTTACTTTTCACCGCCATGCCGTCATTGCCAATCATATACCAAGCGGCATCGTTCTCCTTATCGTAAATAGTTCCACTAAAGGTGGAGCGCTGAAAATTCATAAGATCCTTTACCGACACCTTCTTTTCGGGGGTGATGGAGAAGGTGTAGAGATCCAAATCCTCGACATACTGGGTGTACTGGTCGAGATTCTTGTACGTATCGGTGGTGGTACGCGAAGGCAGCGACTTTAGGTTAGGCGTAAAGGTATTGGCAAAGAGCCAGAAGCGGCTGGTGGCCCACTCGCGGGCAACGGGGGCATACGCCTTTTGCCAGCAGAAGGGCTTGCCACTCTTGGGCGAGTACCAACCCCGCTCGATGGCCTCGCTCATGTAGTTCGACGAGGCCTTAAACCTGTCGGGCTGCTTGAGGTTGATCTCGCGAATGATACTCCAGTTGGGGATAATGGCGATATCCTCGTCGGGAAGTCGCTGCGCCGCCCAGATAACACCCGGCTTGCCGCTTTCGGGCTTCCAATCCTTACCTACGCTAAAGAGTTCGAGTATCCAAACCTTGTCGGGATCGGCAATGGTTAGGCACTCCGACTCGGGACCGCACGATGGAAGAAAGCCATGCTTCTCCATCAGCGAGGTGATGAGCTTCAGCGCATCTTCGGCCGTCTTACAACGCTGAAGGGCAAAGATCATGGCCTGCTCGACGGTCATAATCTGTTTGCCTTCGCCCTTATCCACCTGCAGTTCGGGGCGCTGGCTCATGGTACTCTCGCCAATGCACAGCTGGTACTCGTTCATATGCGAGTAGGCCGAACGAAAGTAGGAGAAGGTTTGCTCCACCTGGGGTATATAGCCTAGAATCTCGCCATCGTTTCCGAGCGGAAGGTCGACACGCTGAATGCCGTAGAAAATGGGTGCAAGCGTACCCTTTGCAAATCGCTGTCCAGGTACAACCCTAATCCGACAGTCGGCACCGCAGTCGGTATGCGAGTTAAGAACGCTACCATCAACGGTTGCCTTCTTTCCGGCAACAATGGCGGTGCAGGCCATACCCGAATGGTACAGCAGCAGCGCGCTAATGGCCACCCCAAAAAACTTTAAAGATCGTATCATAAATTCACTATTTATTAATCGGTTCCACAAATGGGACAGTAATGAGCATCTGGAGTAAACCAGACAACGCCCAGTATGCATTGTCGTCTGCTTTAGCAAACATGAAAGTAAACTTCAGCATAAAGGCGTTTCAACATCCACCTTACATCACCCCCTACCGCATGGCCTCCACCTCTTCGATGGTCATGGGAACGTACTTACCCAAACGACGGGCACCGTCGGGGGTAATCAGGTAGTCCTCCTCGTTACGTATCCCGCCAAAGTTGCGGTACTCCTCTACCCTATCGTAGTTAATAAACTGGGAGAAGCGCTTTTCGGATTTCCAGAGGTCGATAAGCTCGGGAATAAAGTAGATGCCCGGTTCGATGGTAAGCACAAACCCCGGTTCGAGCTTACGGGCCAGCCGTAGCGACTTAAGCCCAAAGAGAGTACTCTTAGGAACGCCATCGTATCCAACCCAAACCTCGCCAAGGTTTTCCATATCGTGCACGTCGAGCCCCATCATGTGGCCAAGTCCGCACTGAAAGAATAGGGCATGTGCCCCAGCGTTGGCCGCCTCGGGGGCATCGCCACGCATGAGTCCCAAATCCTTCATCCCCTCGATAATGGTACGGGCCGCTAGCAGGTGAACATCCTTAAAGGGCACACCAGGCTTCAGCGCGGCAACCGCCTGCTGATGGGCGTTAAGGGCAATTTGGTAAATATCCTTCTGGCGCTCGGTAAAATGTTTTCCAACCGGAAAGGTCGACGACATATCGCCTGCGTAGTGCATCTTATTCTCGGCTCCCGCATCCAACAAAAGCATATCGCCATCCTTAAGCACGTTACCATGGTAGTGGTTATGCAAAATTTGCCCGTTAATGGTGGAAATAACCGGAAACGAAAGATTTCCATCGCGACGAAGGGCTATCTCGGTTACCGCCGCCGCAATATCGGCCTCGGTCATTCCTACCCGAGCAATCTTCATGGCGTTGATATGCATATCGGCGGTAATGTTGGCCGCCTCCTCTATCTGAACAATTTCCTCGTCGGTCTTATAGTTACGCTGGTTAACAACCGCCTTAATAAAATCGACGGAGGCCGCTGCAGCCTGATGTTCGGGAGCAAAGCCCAGCAAGTCCATCAGCTTAAGCTGGTGCTCGGCGCGATAGGGAGGAAGGAAGTGTACCTTACGCCCCTTACGAAGTGCCTCGCTAAGGTATTCGCGCAGCTTACTTGCTGGTTCGGTAAGGGTAACCCCAACCTGTCGGCTCTTTTCGCGTATGGTTGGCTGCGTGCCCATCCAAACAATATGGTCGATGGTGAGCTCATCGCCAAAGATGATCTCCCTATCGTTATCGATATCGATAATGGCAGACAGCCCGGCATAGTCGGATCCAAAAAAGTAGAGAAAGGAGGAGTCTTGGCGAAAGTGGTAGGTGTTATCGGCATAGTTCATACCGCATTCGTCGTTACCTAAGAACAGAAGAATGCCCGATGCAACTTCTTTTTGTAGGCGCTTACGCCTATTGATGTAGGTGTCAGGTGAAAACATGAAGATATAGGTTTACTTGTGAAAATTTCCGAAGGAGGAAGGCAGATGGGATCGCAAAAGATTAGAACGCTAGTAAATCCAGCATTCGAAAAGGCCCTTATAGGAGGCGTTGTATCGTAG
>CAXYUU010000265.1:0-5203 GCA_964292015.1 uncultured Acetobacteroides sp. | reverse complement strand
TTCGAGTGGCGCTCTACTTTCTTTGAGTGGCGGTTTACTTTCTTCGAGTGGCGCTTTACTTTCTTCGAGTGGCGCTCTACTTTCTTCGGGTGGCGCTCTACTTTCTTCGAGTGGCGGTTTACTTTCTTTGAGTGGCGCCCAGCTTTTAATGGGGGGCACCAGGATATCGGTTGGCTGCCGGGAATTTTTCACCAGCATTGCCGAAATTGCAGAGGCCTGCACCCCGCTACCAATGCGCAACACCGAGCCGCGGGCCGCTTGCTCTCGAGGGGGGTGCTCCGGTAATGCCGCTACAACGCAAGGCCTTGGCCTGTCTCGAGCCGTCAGTATTTCTAGTTGCTAACCTACCCAGAGGCAATGGGGCGGGGGAGTTGTAACGCAGAATAGCCCTAGGAGCTATATCCTAGGGCTATTCTGCATTTTATCATATCAAGTCGTCAAAAACGAGGGGGGTAAACATCCCAGCTGCTCGTTTTTACGTATCCGAATGTTGCGTTACAGCAAATCGGGACGTAGGCGTGTGGTGCGCTCCATCGCCTGATCCTCCTGCCATTGCGATATCTCCTTAAAATTTCCCGAAAGTAAAACCGGCGGAACCTCCCATCCGTTATAGGAGGCCGGCCTGGTGTAAACCGGAGGGGCCAGCAGCCCATCCTGAAACGAGTCGGTTAGTGCCGAGGTCTCGTCCGAAATAACACCGGGCACAATCCGCACGATGCTATCCACAATTACCGCCGCAGCCAGCTCGCCCCCCGAAAGCACGTAGTCGCCAATCGACAGCTCGAGCGTAATCAGGTTTTCGCGAATGCGATGGTCTACGCCCTTGTAGTGGCCGCACAGTATGATGATGTTCTCGAAGGTGGCCAGCATGTTCGAAATGCCCTGCTTAAGCGTCTTCCCGTCGGGGGTAACGTAAATTATTTCGTCGTAAGTCCGTTCCGCCTGTAGCTTTTCTACGCATCGGAATATTGGATCGCACATCATTACCATTCCGGCGTCGCCGCCAAATGCGTAGTCGTCTACGCTCTTATGCTTGTCGGTGCTGTAATCGCGGATGTTGTGTACTACAATCTCAACCAACCCTTTCTGCTTGGCTCGTTTGATTATGGAGTGGCCAAAAGGACTTTCTAGGAGTTCGGGGTGAATGGTAAGAATGTCAATTCTCATGATAAATTTTTTACAAATTTAATTTACTGCGGAATATAGACAAAATGTTGCGTTGTGGAATGCTGAAAGAATGTTAATGTAGAATTCATTCTCGAAGTTGATTATAATGATGGAGAAGTGTAATTTTGATGGGCAATGAATTCATCGCCCGTTAAAACGTGACTGACTATGAGTAAAGGAATATTTAATTTGAACTTCTTAGGAGACGAAGAGCCTGCCGACGCAGTTTTTCCGTTGGTAAACCTGTACGAATCGGAAGTGGCATTTTGGGCGCAGGTCGCCGTTCCCGGTTTCTCTGCCGCCGACATTAAGGTCGAGGTAAAGGATCAGTACCTCATCCTGGAGGGGCATAGGGAGGCGAATGGCGAGCTCGATTACATTCAAAAACAATTCGACATCTGCGATTTTAAGCGAATCATTCGGCTGGATGTAAGCGTAAATCGCAAGTCGATTACCGCAAAGTACAGCAATGGAATGCTCGCGCTTACCATTCCCAAGGAGCCCAAACCGTAAAATGCCAAGCTCCATTGTGGGTGCGCTACCGGCTAGGCGTAAGCCTCAATTTACCCTGTTGGAGGTCGAATCTCCGGAAGTAAAATAGCCCATTTCACCACTCTACTGTAAATCCCGCTGTCACAAACGAAAATATTATTTCGTTTAGCATTGGTAAATACTATATTTGCACTTTGGTATTCGAAAAGAATGCCAGATCATTTAGTAACAATTTGTGGAAACCCCAAATTTAGTGTTATGGAATCTGAAAAAAATGACGCTCTAGTTCCCGAGGAACAGCTCAACCAACATGTTGAGGATACTGTAGATGCCACCCCTGCTACTGCAAACGAAGTAGTGGAAGAAGTTATTGAGGTAATTGAAGTAGTAGATGTAGTACCCGCTGTAGATTTTTCTGAAGAAGAAGCGCTTCTTGCTGCCGATTCGATTGATCTTGGCGAAGAAGAGGAGGCCGAAGATGTCGCTCTTCCATCGGTAGACTATTCAGGGCACTCGCTCCAAGAGCTGGTAGCCGATTTAGAGCTAATTATAACCAAAGGCTCCGACTCTCCTCGTCGCGAAATTGAGGCTATCAAAGTTGCCTTCTACAAAAGGCTCCGTTCCGACATGGAGGCTAAAAAGGCCGAGTTTGTTAAAGCTGGTGGCGATGAGCTCGAGTTTAAAGCCCCCGATAGCAGCGACGAGCAAAAGCTGAAGGACCTCATCATGTCCTATAAGAATGCAAATCACCTTAAAAGTAAGGAGATTGAAGCAGGCAAGGAAAAGAATCATAAGGAAAAGCTTCAGATTCTGGAGGCGTGAAAAGCCCTTTCAGAAGGTGCCGAAGCTCATAACCATACATACCAAGAGTTTAGAAATCTTCAAAACCAGTGGAAAGAAATTGGTCAGGTACCCCAAGCGCATGTGAAGGACCTGTGGGATAACTACCACTATCTGGTTGAAAAATTCTACGACTATATCAAAATAAACCGCGAGCTACGCGATTTAGACCTAAAGAAAAATTACGAGACAAAATTGCTTCTCTGCGAGAAGGCGGAGGAGCTGCTGCTCGAGCCATCAATCGTTTCTGCATTCCAAAAGTTGCAAAAGCTTCACGAACAGTGGCGCGAAGTGGGCCCTGTTGCGAAGGAGTTTAAGGAAACCCTTTGGGATAGGTTTAAAGAGGCAACCTCTAAGATAAATAAGAAGCATCAGGAGTACTACGATCTTCAGAAAGACGATCAGAAAAATAACCTCGATGCCAAAACAGCCCTTTGCGAAAAGGCTGAGGAGCTGCTCAAAGACGAGTCGAAATCGACTAAGGATTGGAATAAAAAATCAAAAGAGCTAATCGAACTTCAAAAGGTTTGGAAAACCATTGGTTTTGCACCTAAGAAGGAGAATACAAAAATATATCAGCGTTTCCGCGAAGCCTGCGATGCTTTCTTTGCTAAGAAACGTGAGTTTTACCTTGTGGAGAAAAGCCAAATTGACGTTAATCTTCAGGCCAAATTTGATTTGTGCACCAAGGCCGAAGAGCTTGCCTCATCAACCGATTGGAAAAAGGCTACCGACGAGCTTATTGCCATGCAAAAGCAGTGGCGCGAAGTAGGTCCAGTACCTCGTAAGCATTCTGATGATGTTTGGAAGCGCTTCCGTGCCGCATGTGATGCGTTTTTTAATCGTAAATCGGAGCATTTCTCGGGCATAGACAAGCAGTTTGACGAAAATCTTACTGCCAAAGAGGCGTTAATTGAAGAAATTAAGGCATTTGTTCCTTCCGAAGAAATGATGGGCAGCTTCGAAGCACTTAAGGAGTTTCAGCGTCGTTGGTCAGAAATCGGATTTGTTCCTATGAAGGACAAGGAGCGTATTCAGTCGGTTTATCGTGAGGTTATCGACGCTCAATTCCAGCAGCTTAAAGGCAGCGATACCGATCGTAAAATTGTTAAGTTCAAGGGTTGGGTTGAGACAAATACCGGTAGAGGCGATGGTAAGTTTCGTGCCGAGCGCGAAAAGCTATCCGGAAAAATACGCCAGCTGGAGTCAGACATCAACGTTTGGGAAAACAACATTGGCTTTTTTGCCAAGTCGAAGAATGCCGATGCGATGATTAACGAAGTTAATAACAAGATAGCCAAGGCAAAAGAAGAAATTGCCCTTATTGAGGATAAGATTAACTTAATTGATTCTCAACTACCTGAATAGATTGAAATAAAACGATAATGGCACAGACTAAGTACATTTTTGTAACTGGAGGTGTAACATCCTCATTAGGAAAAGGAATTATCTCGGCATCGCTTGCAAGGTTGCTTCAGGCCAGAGGGTATTCTGTTACCATTCAAAAGCTCGATCCATACATTAACGTCGATCCTGGAACTCTGAATCCTTACGAGCACGGCGAATGTTATGTGACCGAAGATGGCGCAGAAACCGACCTTGACCTAGGTCACTACGAGCGCTTTACTGATGATCCTACCTCGCAGGCAAATAATGTAACTACCGGTAGAATCTACCAGTCGGTAATTAACAAAGAGCGTCGTGGTGAGTATCTCGGAAAAACTGTTCAGGTAATTCCTCATATAACCGACGAAATAAAGCGTCGTATAAAATTCTTAGGTACTAAGAATAAGTACGATGTTGTTATTACCGAAATTGGCGGTACGGTGGGCGATATAGAGTCGTTGCCATATGTCGAGGCTGTTCGGCAGCTTCGTTGGGAACTTGGTGCTTCCAACTCGTTGGTTATTCACCTTACGCTAGTTCCCTACGTTGCCGCAGCAGGCGAGCTTAAAACAAAGCCAACCCAGCATTCGGTTAAAATGTTGCTCGAGGCTGGGGTACAACCAGATATTTTAGTGCTACGTACCGAGAAGCCTCTTACGCCTGAAATCAAGAAAAAGGTGGCTCTTTTCTGTAATGTTGATAAGGATTCTGTGATTGAATCGATTGACGTGCCAACAATTTACGAGGTTCCTCTCGTGATGTTAAAAGAAAAGTTAGATCTTACCGTTCTTCGTAAGCTCAATCTTTCCTCCGACACTCAGGTTGAGCTCTCGGATTGGATTAAGCTCGTTGAAAGCATAAAGCATCCTAAGCACGATGTATCTATAGCACTTGTCGGAAAGTATACCGAGTTGCATGATGCCTACAAGTCGATTGTTGAAGCCTTTATACATGCCGGTGCTTCGAATGCAAGTAAGGTTAACATCAAGTGGGTTAACTCCGAAAAGATTACCGACGAGAATGTAGCCAGCTTGCTCGAAGATGTTCATGGTATATTGGTTGCTCCTGGTTTTGGGCATCGCGGTATCGAAGGCAAAATTTCGGCTATTAAGTTTGCACGTGAGAATCAGGTGCCATTTTTTGGAATCTGTCTTGGAATGCAGTGTGCCGTAATTGAGTTTGCTCGTAATGTACTTCACCTACCGGAGGCCAACTCTACCGAAATGGTGGTTTCAACTCCAAATCCGGTTATCGACCTTATGGAAGATCAAAAGGATGTTACCGATAAGGGAGGTACCATGCGACTTGGAGCTTATCC
>CAXYUU010000264.1:0-5225 GCA_964292015.1 uncultured Acetobacteroides sp. | reverse complement strand
ACGTTGCCTGTTGGCCGTGACGCGACATGGCATATATGCAAAAAAAAGACAGGGGAGTAGCTCCCGTTTCTTTTCGTTTTTGGGCTAGTCGAACAGCTCGTTCAGCCAGCTTTTCTTCTTGTGATGCTTGTAGTAGTCGTTCGACTTGTGATCGCCGTAGGGTTGTTGCGGCTGGTTAAAGGCTTGGGCGCCATCGTTGGCAACCGAACGTTCGATTATCTTGTCGAGCTCGCCACGGTCGAGCCATATGCCGCGGCATTGTGGACAGTAGTCAATCTCTATCCCCTGTCGTTCAGACATCGTTAGGGGAACATGGCAGGTGGGACAATTCATAGCGGTACGGTTTTTAAATGTTTACTTTTTGGATACTACAACGGCCTCCTCCACCTTGGGGAAGATCATCGAGAGCACGATGGATATGGCCAGGATGCCCAGTATGGTAAGCAGCGAGTAGACAATAGGAATCTTGTACAGGTCTACTATTACCATCTTTACCCCTACAAATACCAGAATGGCCGATAGCCCGTACTTCAGGAAGTGGAAGTACTTGGTTATGCCGGCAAGGGCAAAGTATAGCGCCCGTAGTCCGAGTATGGCAAACACGTTGGAGGTAAAAATGATGAAGGTGTTATCCGATATGGCCAGTATGGCCGGAATGGAATCGACCGCAAAGATCAGATCGGTAAACTCGACCACCAGCAGTACAATGAATAGGGGCGTTGCCACCCTTTTGGCGTTGATTTTTACAAAAAACTTGCCGCCATGCATCGTGTCGGTAACCGGGAATAGCTTTTTGAAGAGCCTCACCAGCGGGTTGCGCTCGGGTTCAATCTCCTCATCCTTGTGAAACAGCATCTTTACCCCGGTAAATACCAGGAATGCGCCAAAAATGTAGAGTATCCAGTGGAAGTTGCTGATGAGGGCAACCCCGGCAAATATGAAGACGGCGCGAAGGATAAGCGCACCGAGGATACCCCAAAACAGCACCTTATGCTGGTACTTCGTTTCGACGTTGAAGAAGGTGAAGAGCATGATAAAGACAAATAGGTTGTCTACGCTCAGCGACTTTTCGATAAGGTAGCCTGCCAGAAACTCCAGGGCCTTCTCCTTTCCCATAAAGTGGTAGATACCGTAGTTGAAAATTAGCGCTAGCGAGATCCAAACGGCACTCCAGGCAAGCGCCTCCTTAATTTTTACCTCGTGCGATTTACGGTGGAACACGCCAAGGTCGAGTGCGAGCATTAGAAGTACAAATGCAATGAACCCGGTCCAAATGTATGCGTCAATAGCCATAGTCTTTTTTAAAATTAGAAGTTTAATTATTGTCGATCCGGTGGCCATTTCCCCGCAAGGCGGGATGGCTATCGGGTCAAAGTGCTTGTTTCCGTCTTGCCTGCCTTTCGATAGGGTTTCCCGTATCGGATGGATAGCCCTTAAGAGGCTGTTGCCACGGCCGGCAGGCAGGGGACTATTCGGTACAAATCCTGCTCTGTAGGTTTGCCTTGCGGTTACCGTCAGAACCCATTGGCAAATAGCGGGGCATGTCATGCCCCATTGCGAGCGTACGGGTGCTTACTCCGTTTGTAGCCCCATCCGCAGGGCGTTTTACCCCTGTCCGCCGGGGGCTATATCACCTTTATAATAATGATGGTGATGGCCACACCCGCCGTAAGGGCAATGGCTACGGGTTTAATCTTTACCTCCATCAACGTCTTTACGCGTAGCCCAATCTTTCGAATGAGCCAGGCAAAAAAGTAAAACTTTATACCCTGACTGGCCAAGGTGGCCACGCAAAACATCACCAGGTTGATGTTAAAGACACCCGAGGAGATGGAGAATATCTTGTAGGGCACCGGAATAAAGGAGGCCACAAAGAGTATCCAGAAATCCCAGATGGCAAACTGTGCCTGTATCTTACCGTACATTGCTTCCGAAAAGCCCGGTATGGTGTCGAACACGAATTGGGCCAGTGTGGTAAATCCCCCATCGGTGTTAAGCCAGGCAAAGTATCCAATCGAGTAGCCCGCTATTGCGCCCAGTAGCGTTCCTACCGTTCCGTAAAGCGCGTAGCGGTAGGCCTTGCTGATGTCGAGTAGGGTGAGCATCAAAAAAAACATGGGGGTGGGTAGCGGCAAAAACGATGCATCGGCAAAGGCACACGAAAAGAGTGCCCACGCCCCCCACTTGGTGGCGGCCCACTTTAATATCCAGGCTTGTAACCTTTTTAACCAGTCTTTCATTTGATGGGTTTAGTAGTATGGGTTGAGAGTCCTGTATGGCGGTACCCGTAGCGCTGTAGGCCAGCTGGTGGGGTTGCCATGTCTATTGGAGGAGTCGGGCATGGTGGGTATATCCGTCGCCAAGGGGCGGTGTAGGGTGGTTGGGGTAGTGGCTGTTGGTGTTGTGCACCAGCTCGCTGGCCCTGTTCTACGCTACCGGGTATTCCATGCAGTGGTAACCCCTAAGCATACGTGGCAGGTGGGGCGGTACATCCTGGTTCATCCATCATAGGCGGTTGGGGTTGCCCGCAAGCCGCTTGATGTTGGTGCCGAGGTTGCAACCCGGTGGTTGTGGCCGCTGTTTTGTCGAACAAGTAGTGCCAGTTGCCCCTCTTACCTAAAAGGGGTGGTTGGCGTAATTGCAGGAGCCACAGATGCGATACCCACGCTTGGTTTGCCGTACGGTGTAGGGGGTGTTGTTAGATTTTGGGAGGTAGCCAAATAGCTGGGCTATACTTTAGCAGTACGATAGCACCTTGCGAAATGGTGGTGTGGTACATCAGGGTCGATAGCGAGCCGGTATAGGTTGGTCGAATAAGCTGATCGTCATCAAGCTGCTCGTTATCGGAGCTAAGCGAGTTGTCGGTGCTTTCGGTATTCTTGGTAACCTCGATGGTGTCGGTGGTTATGATGTGCGAGGCATACGTAGCTTGTCCATAGCAGCACAGGATGGCTATTAGCAGGATGGCTTGGAGTAGTATGCTTCGTAGGCTCTTCATCGGTTGGCTAAAGTAGCTCTACTTCTACAACCATCGAAATGGGTGCGCGTTAAAAAAATGTAAATATGCCTATTTTAGGTAGATGGCCTCGCGCGTTGTCGATGATTACCAGCCTCTTTTATGCTGTCGATCCTTTCGGAACGGAGCTAGCCTGTACCTTGGGTGGTTGGTATTGGTACAACGAAAGCAACGAATGGTTGAACGAAAACCATAAGCCGAATTTGTTCTTGAATTGGATTTCAACCCTCACGTATTACGAAATGCTTGTCAAATATATCATGTCTCCCATCTCCTATCTCCTATCTCAAGTCTCCTATCTCAGATCTCACCTCTCATATCTATAGGCTACATAGGCTAATGCATTAGCATTAGGTTATTGGTGTAACGTGGAAATAACCCCAACCACTCCGTCCTACTGGTCAACGACATTAGGTTAACGAAACAGCTCCCCTCAGAGTGTCATCCCGTGCTTGTCACGGGATTTGATGAGTTGCCCCAAGGGCTTTTTCTATAATATGCTGGATTACTCTAAAGATTTACTGCATCGACTTATAGATTCCGGGTCAAGCTCGGAATCGTAGCACTGATTGAACTTTGCGCTTAACCTAGTAGCATTGCCGCCCTACGCCCACCTCCCGTTCTAAGCAGTAGGAGTAAGCCCCCAACAACCGTTATCCATACCATCAACCTCCTATATCGAACCGGCGTATGGCTATACAGGCGTTGGGTAGCATGGCATGTGCCACCGCTGGCCTCATTTCATTCGAGGGGTAGGCATGTCCACTTGCCAACGGGTGATGGTTTTTTTTATTCGTGGGAGTGTAACGGAAGAGGGGGTAAATTCGTCTACGGAGTAATTATTTAAAAACGGAACAATGAAAAGATTGATAGTACTACTTATTCTAACGGTTACCGCCCAGCTTACGTTTGGGCAAAGTCGTATTGCAACCCAACACGATAGCGTGTTGAGCTACTTCCAAGAGGTGGAGGCGGCGTATGGACAGCATCAAGCGCTTTGGAATCGGAGCTTATACGGACCCATTTTGTTGGTAAACCCCGATACAAGGGAGGTGTATGCCAATTTTCCCGATTCGGCAGGTGTCCTAAAGCAGGAGGGTAAGCTATATGTAGGCTCGCTGCCTAAGTCGGTGTCGGTTGCCAATACAACTATACGTTGGGGAGGACGGCAGTGGGCAATGATTATGACCCCTCTCTCTAAGAATCGGTTCAGTAGGGTTAACCTGATGGCTCACGAGCTTTTTCATAGCGCGCAGCCATCGTTAGGGTTCAAAAACGTTAATACCAACAACAACCACCTCGACCAGAAGGATGGAAGAGCATTCCTTCGACTAGAGCTCGAGGCCCTGAAAATGGCGGTTGGCTCCTCGTCTCGCTCGGCAATGGTGGAGCATCTTACCAATGCCTTTGTGTTTAGGGCATACCGACACCAGCTATTCCAGGGAAGCGATTTGGCCGAAAATGGGCTGGAACTAAACGAGGGGATTGCCGAGTATACGGGCAACATGGTATGTGGAAGAGACCTCGCTCAAACCGCCGAGCGATTAAAGTTGAAGCTAGGCTACTTTAAGGATAACCCTACCTATGTACGTTCGTTTGCTTACAGTACAACTCCTGTTTACGGATATCTACTCTACTGCGATGGCCGAACCGGTTGGAATAGATCGGTGGGTAGCACAACCAACCTAACAAGCTACTTTGTCGAAGCCTTTGGTATAACGCTACCCAATGATGTAAAGGGTGCTGCCTTGGAGGCATTGAAACGGTATAATGGGGGAGCCATACTAGATGAGGAGGCGGAAAGGGAGATTCGTAACAAGCAGCTGATTGCCGAATGTAAGAGGAAGTTTATTGAGGAACCCCATTTTGATATCAGTGGCGAGAAGCTGGACTACTCTTTCGATCCGCAAAATGTGGTACCGGTAGAAGATAAGGGATCGATGTACCCCGATATTACCGTAATCGATAGGTGGGGCGTTTTAACTGTAACCAAAGGAGCGTTGTTAAATCCCTCGTGTAGCATGGTTACGGTTACCAATCCAACTAGTGTTAATGGTCGTAAGGTTAGCGGAGACGGGTGGACACTTGAGCTGAACGAAGGATATGCAGTGGTTAAGAACGAGGCAGATGGTCGGTTTGTACTACAAAAGAGGTAAGCTCGTTTTTTGGAAATGGTAGATTTCATTTGTAAGGCGTAGGATACTACGCC
>CAXYUU010000263.1:0-5234 GCA_964292015.1 uncultured Acetobacteroides sp. | reverse complement strand
GATCCCCTTCTTTTTCAGATTTTCCACCTGATCCTTCATCAGCGCAATAAGCGGCGACACCACCAGGCAGGTGCCCCCTTTGGCCAGCGCCGGTATTTGGAAGGTTATCGACTTTCCGCCACCCGTTGGCATCAGCGCCAGCGTGTCGTTACCCTCGTACACCGATTTAATGATGTCGAGCTGCAACGGCCTAAAGCTGCTGTAGCCGTAGTATTTCTTAAGTATTTGGTGGAAGATGTCCATTAAGCCTTCTATTCTATTGGTATTGCCTACTACAAAGATAGACGAAATTTTGGGAATGGATGCGCATCCGCTCGCGGAAACACCCCCTGTGTTACCTCGCCTGTAGCCCATTTACCGCAGCAGGTTGTGCCGATGCCGATGCATTACTATAGGTTGCGATCGGTAACCTGAAGGGAGTGTGGGTCTTAAAAAATGGCGGAAGGCTCACCCTTCGACGTGTGAGGTTCTCCAGAAACCTGGCGGGCTTGCCTACTCGACGAGTGAGGCTTTCCAGAAACCTGGCAGGCCTGTCTACTCGACATGTGAGGCTTTCCAGAAACCTGGCGGGCCTGCCTACTCGACGTGTTAGGCTTTCCAGAAACCTGGCGAGCCTGCCTACTCGACGAGTGAGGCTTTCCAGAAACCTAGCGAGCCTGCCTATTCGACGTGTTAGGCTCTCCTGAAAGTTGTCAAAGCTCACCATTCGACATGTGAGATGTGGTAAAAGGGGCGAGAAGCTCATTTCAAACGCCCAAATCGAACAGGCGAGCCTTAAAATATGTAAATCTTACAGGTAGTAGGCTGTCAAACGACAGAAAAATGCTACTTTTGCTCAATTTTAAAAAATACTCCAGATGTCGTTCATTAATGATAAGCTCGTAGCTGAAGGATTAACCTTCGATGATGTTCTCTTAGTGCCAGCCTATTCTGAAGTTCTGCCCCGTAACGTCGACTTTTCACCCCGTTTTCCCCGCCACGTTAAGCAGAATGCGCCTATCGTATCGGCAGCCATGGATACCGTTACCGAAGCTGCTCTGGCTATTGCCATTGCCCGCGAAGGTGGTATTGGGGTAATCCACAAGAATATGTCCATCGACGCGCAAGCGGCAGAGGTTCGTAAGGTAAAACGTGCCGAAAACGGTATGATTTACGATCCGATTACCATGCACTTTTCCGGTACTGTGGGCGATGCCTTAGGGTTGATGAGGGACAACAAGATTGGCGGAATTCCAATTGTTGACGATTTGAATACCCTGGTAGGAATTGTTACCAATAGGGATCTTCGTTTTCAGGAAAATATGGCGCGTCCGGTTCAGGAGGTGATGACTTCGGAAAACATCATCACCACGATGTCGACCGAGATCGAAAAGGCAACCGATATTCTTAAAAACTACAAGATCGAGAAGCTGCCCGTTGTCGATAAGGACAACAAGCTGGTTGGGCTTCTTACCTACAAAGATATTACCAAGATAAAGGATAACCCCAACGCATGTAAAGACCCTAAAGGACGACTACGGGTTGCTGCTGGTGTAGGGGTTACCCCCGATTCGATGCTTCGTATTAAGGCACTGGTAGACGCCAGCGTTGATGCTATTGTTATCGACACGGCACACGGCCACTCTAAAGGGGTGATCGACTTGCTGAAGCACGTAAAGAAGACCTACCCAACTCTGGAGGTGGTTATTGGCAACGTGGCCACCGGCGACGCCGCCCGCATGCTCGTTGATGCAGGTGCCGATGCCGTTAAGGTAGGGATTGGACCCGGTTCGATTTGTACCACCCGCGTAATTGCCGGTGTTGGGGTACCTCAGCTCGAAGCAATTTGGGATGTGTACGAAGCTATTAAGGGAACCGGCGTTCCCATTATTGCCGATGGTGGCATCCGCTACTCGGGCGATATTGTAAAGGCGCTTGCCGCTGGTGCCGACACCATTATGGCCGGATCGCTATTTGCAGGAGTAGAGGAATCGCCAGGTGAAACCATCATCTTTAACGGTCGTAAGTTTAAGTCGTACCGCGGTATGGGATCGCTAGATGCCATGCAGCAGGGGTCGAAGGATCGTTACTTCCAGGATGTGGAGGATGATATCAAGAAGTTGGTTCCCGAAGGTATTGTTGCCCGCGTTCCCTTTAAGGGCAACCTGGCCGAAGTTCTTTACCAGATGATTGGCGGCCTACGTGCCGGTATGGGATACTGCGGTGCTCCAACCATTGTGGCACTTAAGAATGCCAAGTTTATTCGCATCACCAGCTCGGGCATGAACGAAAGCCACCCGCACGACGTTCAGATAACCCGCGAAGCACCAAACTACAGCCGATAGGTTTAGCTTAACAAGATATAGAGAGCCACGCTACCCGTTAGTGTGGCTCTTTTTTTTACGGATATCTAGATTGTAGGCGAGCGATTTACGCCAGTAGAAGGCAGGATATAGGGTATGCCATTACTTCCGAAGTATCTGCCAAGTGGCAAGTGATGAAATCGTAGGTGGGAGTAAGCAACGATGTCGGCTGTGCCATTCGGCTTAGAATGCAGCTTGGGTAAAGGCTGGCAAGCTTAGTAAAACATGGTAGCAGCCGTTGGAACGTCTCTAAAATAAGAGAAGCCGGAGGTGATACCTCCGGCTTCTCTTATTTTTGGGCTAATTGCAATTGAATCGGTGTTTCGTATGACGTTTCTTGGTATACTCTTAATGGTGCGATTCATCGCAAACCTAGCTTACGTGGGTGTTCGTGTAAAAAATGAAGCCGTTTCACCTGCTATTCGCCAACCGCTTAGTTCACCTTTGAATTAAGGCGCGCAAGCTAGTAAAAAAAAGGAAATAGTAAAATAGGGCCTACTGCAATAAAACGCCTTAATCAAATATAGATAACCGTAGGAGTTAGCGAGCTAGATCTTCTACTGCTTTTCCTGCTTTACCGAACCAATTCCTGCAATCGATTTGGTTACGGTAGGACTTCCCTTATAGCTTACATTACCGGTTCCAGCAATGTCAACGTTTAGCGTTTTGCTGGCCTTAACGTTGCAGTCGGCTGCACCGGCAATATCGATAGTCACATTTTCGACCTCTAAGCTGTACGCATCGAGCTTTGCCGCACCGGCAATTTCTACATTTAGCGATTTTTGGGGTTTACCCGAGATGTTAATATCGGCAGCGCCCGAAATCGAATAGGAGGTAATGGCGTTGGGTGTAATAATTTCGATGTCTACGCCTTTGGAGCTGCTGATGTTGTAGTTGCTTTTGGTGCTAACAACCAGCTTCCCACTTTTAACCGAGAACTCTAGCAGCTCCAGAATATTTTTTTGTGCCTTTACGGTTACCTGTTGGGTAGGACCGTAAGTTACCTTAATATCACCTTGCCCCTCAATCTCCATCATGGTGAACTTGTCGAGGGTTAACGTTTTTGCGATTATATCGCCAGTTCCCTTAACTTTTGTAGTGTTACCATTGTCCGAACTTGTTACGTTTACGTTGCATGCAAAGAGCATGGTAACCGAAAGTGCTAGTGTCGCAGTTAAAAGGATTAACTTTTTTGTTGTTGTCATAGTAGTATTTGTAAGTTTTTACGGTGCACTTAACGTTTCCATGGGCAGGGTGATTTTTCCCAATCGTCCACGAAGCGGAATTGCAAGGTGAAGATATGTTAATATTCAGAAATAATCAAACAGAAAGAGCAGGCGACAAATTCGACAAGCATCGTGGTGAAGCTGTCGAAAGGTACGCTACAGCTCAACAAAAGGCACATCGCAAATTCGGTACTGCTGCCAGCCTCTAAAGTCGAAATGCCACCACTCCCTGCTTAGCACGGTAAACCCCTCCTTAGCCATGGTTGCAATTAGTAGGTGCTTAAGCTGCTGCTGCTGGGCCGAACCGCCCTTGTAGTGAATGTTGGCAAGACTGTTCATGGCGTCGAAATCGGTAACCATTTCGACGGCTTTTCCGGTGGCCAGATTGTACAGGTTAACATCCACTGCGCAACCTCGATTATGCCTCGACCCGGTCTTTGGATTGGCCACAAATGATTTTTTGCTTCTTGGCGTTAGCTGCCAAAACTTTTTGGTGACATTCCAGGGGCGATAGCCATCGTACACCAGTATGCCGTAGCCCCGATTTTTCAACCGTCCATTTACACGAACTAAAGCTTGCGCTGCTTGGCGCTGCAAAAAGGCTCGGGCTTGGGCATACACGGGTCTCCCGGTAATGATGTTGCTCGTGGCGTAGCGAATATCGAGCTTAATGGTGGAGTCGAGCGTTACCAGCTCCACTAGGTCGTTTTTATGAAACGAACCAGCTTCATGTGGTGGTTTACTAACGAAGCTGCAGAGTAGCACCACTAGAAATGTGGTTGTAAGAGCAGCGTAACCCTGTTTTATCATAGCTATTGTTTTATCTTACAGCTAAGCCACGATTGCAAGCTGTACGCGAAAGGTAAATGTTTGAGCGCGGTTAAACCTGTTGTCAGGGTAGGCTCTTTACGATATAAAAACTCTCATTACCGATAGGCTATGCTCCATTTGTAACGCTCGCTACTGGGTGATAGTGGTAACTCCTTTTAGCGTAAGGGGTACCTGCATGCCCTGAGGCACCTGAGCGTTTGGGAGAATGTCTATGGTTCCCTTTAATGCCTGGCTCATGCTGCTGCTGATCACCCATCCCGTAGCTTTGCTCACCGTAATGGTGCCTTCTGAGGTGCCGTTAAGAGAACACTTTGCATCCATTCCGTTCATCGACGTTGGAGCGCTGTTTTCCGGAGTACTCATTTGGGATAAACACCTAATGGTGTAGCTATCGCCGGTAACATCGGTAATCTCGAGCTGGTTGTCGGAAGTAAACGTAACGATGTTTTCGAGCGTACGACGGGTGGTCCACCTGCTTCCCTTTTCGACCTTTGCAGGAGGATAGAAGGCCAGGCTGCTCTCCATTCCTTGACGTATCGACTTTTCTCCGTACGAATCGAGGATTTGCTTTGTCATGGAGACCTTTTCGTCGTCATCTAAACCGCTGCTTGCATTAATGGCCGCCTTCAAGAGGCTATCGACATCAATTTTTACAATTCTACCCGATTGGGTTAGGGTTGCATGAAAGGGATGTAGGGAAAGCTCAGCGAGAATTTGGGACGTTTTATCGGTCAAGTCGGTGGATTCGGAGCTGAACTCCATGATGCCAAACGGACTCTTGATGCTTGTTTTCAGCTTGCTTAAGGTTATTTCTGTAAAGAATAGCGAATCTTTT
>CAXYUU010000262.1:0-5242 GCA_964292015.1 uncultured Acetobacteroides sp. | reverse complement strand
AAAGCAATCGACCCCGAAAACATCAGGCTACTCTACGACATCTACCCATTCCTGATGGATCAAAAGAAGCTAAACGAAATTCTCGACCAGCAGCCGACTCCAATAAGGTAGCTTCGATTCGACATAGGGCTTTGCTCTTTCCTCGACCGTTGACTGAGCAACTCCCCTCCTTTTTTTAGGAGGGGAAGATAAGGTTGGAAACAGAGATTTATGTTTTAAAAATATTGATCCTACCCTCTATAGATTTCAGGCAGAATGTAGGTGGTTTTAAAAGCAAGCACAACTAGATTTCTTTTCTTTTTTGAAGGCAAAAAAGAAACAAAAAACCTTGGCACGAATTAACTCGCTCGGTCGCGGAGGAATGTTTGATTTCAATAGATGTTGTAGCCCTGACGGTGTTACAGAATCGATGAACGTTGTGAAAGCTCCCTCGCTCAAACAGAATTCCTGCCAGTCTGGTATGGCTTCGCCATGGTGTTCACGGAAAGAGGTTGTCAGGTAATAATCCGATTGCTCGCCGATTGATATAGGAACGTTTTAATTAAAGGTTCATTTAGGTCTCTTTCCAACCATATTTCTTAAAATGAAATCCCTAGTAATCTAATCCCACATTTCCGAATTCTTCGCTACATTCACCGCATAAAAATATCAACACAACCGATAATGAAGAAGCTCATACTTGCTACCGCCCTAATTCTAGGTACCTATCTCTGCAACGCCCAGTCGATACAGGACAACCTCGCCCGCATACAGGGCGAGCTCGAAAAGATTACCGCAACGGCCAGCTCGCTACCACCCAACCAGCGAAACGCCATTATGGCAAGCGTCGAAAGCATTAGGCAGCTCGCCAGCAGCACGGGCAACGCTCCACATCGCGACTACCGCAACAACAATAGTAATAACCGTACGCAGGAACGGGTACTCTCGGATTTGGACCTCGCCAACTTTCTTAGCTCCTTAAAGCAGACGAACTTTTACGACGACAAGCTGGCGCTGGTAAAACGGGTTGCCCGAAACACGGGCTTCTACATCGATCAAATTCACGACATTCTTAATACATTCGTTTTTAACAGCGAGCGCGACCAGGTACGCGACATTCTACTTCCCAAAGCAATCGACCCCGAAAACATCAGGCTACTCTACGACATCTACCCATTCCTGACGGATCAAAAGAAGCTAAACGAAATTCTCGACCAGCAACCGGCTCCAATAAGGTAGCTTCGATACGATGTAGGCTTACCCCTTTCCTCGACCGTTGACAGAGCAACGCCCCTCCTTTTTTTAGGCAATGTCATTAAGCTAAGGAAGAAACTTTCCTCGGAGTGTCATCCCGTGCTTGTCACGGGATCTAATGAATTGCCCGAAGGGCCTTTTTTAGAATCTGTTGGATTCCTATTTAGATTGACTACGCCGAACTAAAGTTTGACTACGTCGAACTGAAGATTCCGGGACAAGCCCGGAATGACAGCGCTGATTGAACTTCGTGCTTAACTTAATAACATTGCTTTTTTTAGGAGGGGAACCAAAATTGGGGGTGGTTGTAGTGGCATAGCAATAGAAAAAATGGGTAAAAACAGCTGTTTTGAAAAATATATTCAAAAAGCCATAGGGTATTTACGAGGTGGCGCATCATATGGGTGTAAACAGCAAACAAAAAATGTTTCACGCTCAAAATATAGCTGCCATGAAAAATCTAGTAAAGAGATTGCTACAGATTAGCACCATAGCTGTGCTAGTAGCCAGCTTCGGATTCGCCTACGGTCAAAACGGAAGCTACACCAGCGTTTACGGTGTGGTAAAAGATGTAAACACGCATCAGGCCGTTGCCTTTGTCAACATCAGCATTCCTAATGGAAACATAGGAACGGTAACCAACTCGGAAGGAGAATTCCTAATTAAGGTTCCCAAATCGCTAAACGCTACCGAGCTCGAAATTTCGCACGTGGGCTACAAAAATGGGAAGGTGGCCATTCAGGAGAGTAACGGCAAGCCAGCCACCTACTTTATCGAGCCACACATTCTATCGCTTCAGGAAATTGTAGTTCGACCCGAATCGGCCGACATGCTGGTTCGCATGGCAATAGGCGAAGTAGCCAAAAACTACTCCGGCTCACCAGCCATGATGGGAGGCTTTTACCGCGAAACCATCAAGCAAAAACGCGACTACCTATCGATTTCTGAGGCAGTGGTAGACATCTACAAGGCGTCGTACACCAGCTACGATAACGACCGGGTAAGAATTGAAAAAGGGCGTAAGGGTACCAACATCAAGAAAGCCGACACGCTGCTGGTTAAGCTTCAAGGCGGTCCATCGGTAGCCCTGCTGCTGGATGTGGTAAAGAATCCCGAATACCTATTCTCGAACGAAACACTTCGCGACTACAAGTACGAGATGTCGGGAATCGTGAACATCAACAACAAGCTTAACTACATCATCAGCTTCAAACCTGCTTTCGAGCAGCCCTACCCACTGTTCTACGGCAAGTTCTACATCAACCAGGAGACGCTAGCACTAACCATGGCCGAGTTCAGTATGGATCTTAGCGACAAGGTAAAGGCAGAGTCGTTCTTCATCAAGAAGAAACCGGTTGGCCTAAAGATGACACCAACCTCCACCAGCTACCTGGTATCGTACAAGACCGGCCCCGATGGTAAGTACTACGTAAGCTACGTTCGCAACGAGATGAAGTTTAAGGCCGACTGGAAGAAGCGTTGGTTTAACAGCTACTACACCGTAATGTCGGAAATGGCCATCACCGATATCTCGAAAACCAACGTTGCCAAGATTCCAAACGACGAAACCTTTAAGAGCAACATGGTACTTAACGATCGCATCCAAGACTTCAAAGACGAAAACTTCTGGGGCGACAGCAACATCATCGAACCCGAACAATCGATAGAGAACGCCATCAAGAAGATTGCAAAGTACATCGAGAAGAACAAGAACTAGAAATAGTCCAACCATACAGGTAATCTCCCTTCGGGGGGATTACCTTTTAACCTAAAAGATGTACCTTTAACGGTATCTTCACATCAGCCATGGTATCACGATATACGACACACGACACACGACACACGACACACGTATCACGTATCACGTATCACGTATCACGACACAAGTATCAAGAGGCATACGCCAGCGATAACTGACAGCCGATACACCGTTTGCTTATTCGACTTTCGGGATACCATACAAGGGTGCTGAATAGCTACCATTTAACCACAAAACTACCAACATGGCACTTGCCGATTTCTCCATACAGCGCAAGATACAGGATGGCAACATTAAGGAGTTCGAGCAGCTTTTCAAAAAGTACTACGAGCCACTTTGTCACTATGCCATCAAAATCGTAAAGGATGTCGACGTGGCCGAGGAGGTTGTTCAGGAGTTCTTTTATGGTTACTGGAAAAATCGGGCGACGCTCTCCATCCAGCTATCGCTAAACGCCTACCTCTACCGATCGGTTAAGAACAACTCGCTAGCCTACCTACGCCAGCAAACGGTTCGACAGCGGTACGCCGAGAAGGCCAAAAGCGAGTTTAACGAGGCCGATTCGACCACCGTAGAGGACGAGATCATAGCCGAAGAGCTCAGCAAGGTAATTGACGACACGCTACACCAGCTCCCCGAACGCTGCTCGACGGTATTCCAGATGAGCCGATTCGAAGGAAAGAAGTACCAGGAGATAGCCGACTACCTGGCCATCTCGATAAAAACGGTAGAAGCCGACATGGGAAAAGCCCTCCACCTATTTAGGGAAAATCTCAAACGGCATAACCGGGTAGCCCTATAACCCATTTAATTCTTACGGCGATGAAACTTTTAGAAAACAGCACGGAGCACCTAGAATTAATAGCCAGGTATATGGCTGACGAGATGGACGAAAACGAAAGAGCCAACTTCGAAATTGAGGTTGCGCTAGAGCCAAGCAACACGCGGCTTATTAACGAAATGGAAAGGGAGTGGAAAATGCTAGACAGCTACAAAAATAGAAAGAATGTAAACGCCAATAACGCTTGGGATAAGCTAAACGCGCGTTTGGAGAACGAGAATCTAATCCCCGAAAACGAACCGGTGAACCGCCGTGCTGGCTCGCGCCGAATGCTACAGTACGCCGCCATGTTTGTTGGACTAGCGGTACTTGGCACGGCCGCCTTTTGGGTGTTAAACAGGCACGAAGCACCACAAATGGTAAGCGTTCTTAACGCACAAAACCAGAGCACCATGGTGCAAACCCTTGCCGATGGCTCTATTGTGTACGTTGGCGGCAGCACCACCTTTAGCTATCCAACCAAATTTGCCAAAACCGAACGTAAGGTGGCCCTAAAGGGCGAGGCCTACTTCGATATTGCCAAAAATCCGCAAAAGCCCTTCATCATCGAAACCGACGATGCCTACATACAGGTGCTGGGAACGGCATTCAACGTAAAATCGTACCAACCCAAGAGCTTCGAGCTCATCGTGGAGCGCGGACGGGTAAAGGTTACCCTAAAGAGCGATCCATCGGCAAGCCAAATTGTGGTGGCCGGTCAAAAAATGGTGATTCGCAACAACAGCCTGCTCAAGAGCACATGGCACGACGACGGTTCGCTAGCATGGCGCCTTGGCAAGATGCAGTTTAAGGACGAAACGCTGCAGCATATCGTAACGGTAATCAACCGAAACTACCAGTCGAACATCGCCATTGCCGACGAGCAAACCGCCAACCGCCGGCTAACGGTTACCTTCGACGAGAATTCGCTGAGCACCATTACCGAGCTCATCTGCATTACCCTTAACCTCCAAAGCGAGAAAAAGGACAACCAAATTATTCTGAGCGCCCCCAATGCAAAATAGGCAACAAGCTGCTACACCTGTTATTCAAAGCACATCATCACGAGGCATTACCGCTTTAGTGTTGATGTGCTCCCTTTTGCTGATGGGCATAGCCACGCGCGCTCAAACCTGCATACTGGGCAACCGCTACACCTTCGAATCGCAGCGCACCTCGCTATACGAAGCGCTAAATATCGTTAGCCAAAAAACAGGCTACTTCTTTATATACGACAGCAAAATATTGCTCAGCGACAAAAGGGTGAAGCTCGAAGCAAGGGGCGAAACCCTCGAAAACATCCTGAACGAGCTGCTAAACGACCGCTCGTTGGGCTTTCGCGTGCTTTCGAAGCACATCCTCATATTCAAGAAAAGCGGAAATGAGGTTGTACGGATCCGGGAGAACAGCAGGCCCGACTCCACCTCAGT
>CAXYUU010000261.1:0-5246 GCA_964292015.1 uncultured Acetobacteroides sp. | reverse complement strand
AGAGGGTGCTGGTCCTGCCTCCGCTCAGCTGGTAGCCTCCAAAGGCGTCGCTAAAGTAGTTTCTGGCGAGTTTGGAGCAAAGGTAAAATCCATATTCGACAGCTTGAAAATTCAGCTGGTAATGCTTAGCGACACGGAAAAAACCGTCAGCGAAATTATCGAGATGATAAACCACAAAATTTAATCGAAAACAAATGAAATCGTTACCCGAAAAAGTGTCTAAAGCTTGGGAGTTGCGTAAAAATGCAGTTGTCTTTTCGACGGTTGACGTTAATGGAGTTCCCAATTCTATTTATGTTAAAAGCGTTTCAAAATACAACGACTCCCATTTTGTTATTGCCGATAATTATTTCGATAAAACACGCAAAAACATATTATCAGGTAGCAAAGCTTGCATCCTGTTTATAACGGACGAAGGAAAATCGTACCAGTTGAAAGGTTCAGTAAGCTACTTGCAAAGTGGTGACATTTTTAACGACATGAAGAAGTGGAATTCAACACAACATCCAGGCCATGCAGCGGTCTGTTTAGAAGTTCAGGAGGTCTATTCTGGTTCAGAAAAAATAGTTTAACGAACATAAAAGCACAAGTAAGATGCCAAAAATGGATGGTACTGGTCCCGAAAATAAAGGGAAGCAATCAGGTCGCGGTTTAGGCTCATGCAATACAAACCCCATTAGCAATATCCTCGAAAAGTTAGGCAAAGGAATGGGGTTACGCCGTAAATCAGGCAATGGTACAGGACAAGGTAAACGCTTAAAAAGCGGTATTTAGTAGTACTTATTAAAAAAGGAGGTCATTATGCCAAGCTTAAACAGAAAAGGCCCCAATGGTGAAGGGGCTATGACAGGCAGAAGAATGGGCCGATGCAATCCCGATAACAAGGGAAAAACAGACAACGAAATTCTTCAAACTCGCACATCTTTACCACCGGACAATCAAGCAGGAAATGATGGGCAAGGTAGAGGGCATGGTAGAGGACTCGGTTTAGGCCGGGGGCTTTGCGGTGGTCGTGGAATGGGACGTGGAATAGGACGAGGTAATCAATAGAATAGTCCATTTTTATTGTCCCCCCTACTCATCTAATGCTAATTAAAATGGGGTTGCCATAAAGGAGACAACCCCATAATAATAAAGACTACACACTAAAAAAAGTAAATATTATGTCAAAGCACATTTTTGCAATTCCGTTAGAAAACGGTCGTCTTTGCTCACATTTTGGGCATTGCGAACAGTTTGCCATTGTTAACGTTGAAAACAATGCCATTGTTGGCGAATCGTTAATTACTCCTCCTCCTCACGAACCTGGGTTACTTCCCGGATGGTTGGCCGAACGTAATGTTACCGATGTTATTGCAGGTGGTATGGGCCAACGTGCGCTCGACCTATTTGCCGCCCAAAATATCAGTGTGAACGTTGGTGCTCAGCATAAGGAACCAAAAGTATTGGTTGCCGACTGGCTCGAAAACTCTTTGGTAACTGGTTCTAACGCTTGCGACCACTAGTTCAACAAGCGTATGATTTCAGACTATCGTTGCTTTTTCTGTTTTGCTCGCGCTTTTGAAACATTGCTTGAGAAGGAAAATCTACCTCTATTGGATAAGAACGCCTTTACAGCCCATATGGCAGAACTCTACGTTCAATCTGCTAACCGTTTTTCTGCACCTGCTTTTGCAAGAGAGCTACATATTGCGCTAAAGCAATACACAAATAATGCCGATCCTTACAAGGAGGCAAAGCAAAAAAGCAACGATTTGGTTTTGGGCTTGTATCCTCAGCTAAAGGAGCAGGTTCTTCATTCAGCCAATCCATTTGACACTGCGCTGCGCCTAGCCATTGCAGGTAATATCATCGATTTGCTCGTATGCAACGTGCTCAACCTCCGGGCAGCATTGAGTAATGTGCTATCATCCAATTTTGCTGTAGACAACTCTAATGAGCTAAAGCTGGAGCTCGCTAGGGCAAATAGCGTGCTTTACCTTGGGGATAATGCTGGCGAGATTGTTTTTGATAAACTTCTCATCGAAACTATCATGCATCCCAACCTCACTTATGTAGTTCGCGGAAGCAGTATTGTAAACGATGCTACGCTCAATGATGCTACATACGTTGGTATAAACTTGGTGGCCGATATTATCTCTAACGGATACGACGCCCCTTCAACCATATTTGAGTGCTGCTCGCAGGAATTTAAGGAAATTTTCATGCAGGCCGATGTTATTATTGCCAAAGGACAGGGCAACTTCGAGGGGTTATTTACCAATTCTCCGAAAAATTTCTTCTCGTTGCTCATGGTTAAATGCGATGTTATCGCAGATGCCTTAGCGGTTCTAAAGGGGGATTTCATCATCAAAAAAATCAATTCCGTATTATGAAGATCGCAATTGCCAGTGGAAAGGGGGGAACGGGTAAAACCGTTGTCTCCACCAACCTTTTTTGGGCTATCCAAAATTCGGGGCTGCCGGTTTCATTAGTCGACTGTGACGCCGAAGAGCCCAACGTAACCGAATTTATCTCCGGCAACGTCTCTTGTTGCTTCGATATCTCTCAAAACGTTCCTGTAATAGACCCCGATATGTGCAAATTCTGCGGTAAATGCTACAACTACTGCAGCTACCACGCTATTGTATACCTGCCATCATCCCGGTTTATTAAGGTTGTAGAAGACCTCTGCCACGATTGTGGCGCCTGTTCGGTGGCCTGCAAAAATGGGGCTATAACCGAAAAAGTAAAGCCGCTTGGTACGGTAAAATCGATGGTTATTAATCCACATGCCAAAGTTATTGAAGCTCGTGCTGTCGTTGGTGTATACTCCCCCGTACCGCTCATTAAAAAAGCAATTAAGGAAGCAGACGGCAAGGAGTTGGTTATTCTCGATTCGCCTCCTGGAATATCCTGCCCTTTTATTGCAACTGTCGATAAGGCCGACTTTGTGGTGCTGGTCACCGAACCAACCCCCTTTGGGCTTAACGACCTAAAGCTATCCGTAGAAACGCTGCAGGAGATGAAAAAGCCTTTTGGCGTTATTATAAATCGGGCTGGCTTAGGTGATGATGGCGTACATAGTTACTTAATTCAAAACAGCATCCCGCTCCTTATGGAAATCCTCTTTGATAAGGAAATTGTCCGTACCTATTCCGAAGGTCGTTTGCTCGTAGAAGAAAACCCCGACTATCAGGGGCGATTTATCGAATTACTAAAAACCATCGAAAATCAGCTGAACTAATGACTGAAATTACCATTCTAAGCGGTAAAGGTGGTACTGGTAAAACAAGCCTCAGCGCTGCTTTTGCAACTTTAAACCAAAATTTGGTTGTTGCCGATTGCGATGTCGATGCTGCCAACCTGCACCTAATCCTTCAGCCCCAAAATACTCGCGAAGAAAGCTTCGTTACTGGTCATAAAGCCGTAATCGACTACAGTAAATGTTCCAGCTGTGGTCAATGTATCACCTACTGCCGTTTCGATGCCATTACCTTTAAAAACGGTCAAGTAACCATCTCCGAAACTTCGTGCGATGGCTGTAAGCTCTGTTCTCGCATTTGCCCATCTCGGGCCATCAGCATGCTGCCAAGCAATAAAAGCCGATGGTATGTTGGTAATTACCGTAACGGCATAATGGTGCACGCAAGGCTCGCTCCTGGCGAGGAAAATTCGGGTAAGCTGGTTAACGTGGTACGAGACCATGCAAAAAAAATGGCGGAGGAGTTGGATAGCAAAATCATCATTATCGACGGCCCTCCCGGAACCGGGTGCCCTGTAATATCCTCTGTTACGGGTGCCAGTAAAGCTATTATTGTTACGGAACCTACCAATTCCGGCTTTCACGATATGAAGCGTATCCTAGAGCTTACGGCAAACTTCAAGGTCAAATCGTATGTGGTTATCAATAAGGCCGATTTAAATCTGAATATAACCGCTAAAGTTGAAGAATGGTGCTCTCAAATGGGCATACCCGTTATTGGTAAAATTCCATTCTCCCCTCTTGTGGTAGAGGCAATGGTTAGCTGCAAAAGCATTACGGAGTTCGCCCCCAATTCAACGGTGAGCCACGAAATCGTAGCCATTTGGGATCAAGTAAACTCTTCTATAGCATGATTAGCTTCGGACCAGTACCCTCAAGAAGGCTCGGTAAAAGTCTTGGGATCAACAACATTCCGTCACGTAAAGTGTGCTCCTATTCCTGCATCTACTGTCAGGTCGGACTAACCAAAAAGTATAGTATTGCACGTGAAACATTTTACGAACCTCGTGTAGTTTTCAGTGAAGTCGAAAACCATCTCGGAAAACTAGATGAAAATAGTAAGCCCGACTACTTAACGTTTGTCGCCAATGGCGAACCAACCCTCGATCTTAATTTAGGTGAATCAATCCAAAAATTAAAAGCATTTGACATTCCTATTGCCGTTATTACCAACGCTTCGCTACTAAAAAATCAGCAGGTACGCGATGTCCTCTGCCTTGCCGATTGGGTTTCGGTAAAAGTGGATGCCAATAACCAAACAATTTGGAAAGCTATAAATAAGCCGTTGGTAAACCTATCCTTTGAAGAGCATCTCGAAGGTATTCGTTGCTTCTCATCCCAATATAAAGGATTGTTGGTTACCGAAACAATGCTTGTTCAGGGCGTAAACGACAGCGTTGAGCAGCTAACTCAAACAGCCGATTTTATTGCACAAATAAATCCATCGGTTGCGTACATCTCAATTCCAACGCGCCCACCAGCATTATCCTCTGTTAACCCACCCGACGAGCTTGTCGTTAATCAAGCATTCCAAATTTTTACGGATCGGGGCTTAATGGTCGAATTGCTACTCGGCTTCGAGGGTACTAACATGGGTCATACAGGCAATGCCATTGAGGATATTATTAATATCTGCACCGTACACCCTATTAGGGAAGACTCCATCATGGAATTACTTGAAAAAAACAACGCCGATATAAACACCCTAAATTTATTGGTACAGAATAAGTACGTCGAAAAGGTAAAGTATAAGTCCGATACTTTTTATATCCGAAAATTTCATGTTTAAGAGCGGAAGCCCTTTAAATAGCGCAGTCAAAACAAGCTTGTATTATTAATCAATTCAGTAAGATGAACGCAAATCATCAAATCGTAAAAACAAAGCTGCCTGGTATCAAGAACATCATTATGGTGGCTTCAGGCAAAGGTGGGGTAGGCAAATCTAACCTTGCCGCGGGTATGGCTATGTCATTAGCAATGGAAGGCTATGCCACAGGTCTAC
>CAXYUU010000260.1:0-5251 GCA_964292015.1 uncultured Acetobacteroides sp. | reverse complement strand
AACGGCAAATTTCAAGAATCGACCACTAACCGAAATCATACAAACTATTGCGCTATCGGCTAACGTGGAGGTGACATATCAAAACGGAATATACTTCATCAAATAAACATAGAGGAGGCATTGCCCCCCACCAACGAACCGGACGTTGCAGGGGGGTCTAGCCAACCACACTCAAACTTAACTCAGCTAATATGAAAATAGGATTCATACGACATGTCGCCTTGACATGCCTGCTAACCACATTTGTCTGTACCCTACTCGCTCAAGACAGGGGTAATATTCTCGACAAACGGGTTACCCTTAAGACGCACAACCTCCCATTGAAGGAGGTACTGCAAAAAATATCAACCGAAACAGGCATCGACTTTTCGTACAGCAACGATTTAGTATCGTTACCTCAAAGGGTAACCATCGATGTTGTAAATAAACCGTTACGCGATGTGCTTAACCAGCTACTTTCGGGCAAGAATACGACATACCAGCTAATTGGCAACCAGCTCGTGTTTCAAACCAAGAAGAGTGCTCCCAAAACGGTCACCTTTAGCGGCTACGTGAGCAACTCCAAAAGCAGCGAAAGGCTTATTGGATGTGTGGTATACGACAACGCCACCCGAGTAGGAATCGGCACCAACGCATTCGGCTATTTCAGCTTAAGCCTAAGCAAAGGAGCGCACACGCTCTCCTTTCATAATTTAGGCTACGCCGATAAGTTAATGGAGGTAGACCTAAGCAGAGACACCACCGTGGCCATTTCGCTACAGGAAACATCATTTGAATTAAAGCATGTAACGGTAACCAACTCCAAATCGAAGGAGAACCTTTCGAAGCCACAATTGGGAATGATGTCCATTAGCAGTAAAGATGTACGGAAGCTTCCCGTATTTCTAGGCGAAGCCGATGTGATGCGCGCCATACAGATAATGCCCGGCATACAGGCGGCCAACGAGCGAAGCACCGGCATAAGCGTCAGGGGAGGAAGCATTGACCAAAACCTATTCCTACTCGACGATGCCCCCATCTTTCAGATATCGCACAGCTTGGGATTCTACTCGGTATTTAATACCGATGCGGTAAAAGACATAAAGGTGTACAAGGGCGATATCCCTGCCAACTACGGAGGACGGCTAGCCTCGCTGGTTGACGTCAGGCTGAAGGATGGGAACATGCAAAGCTACTCGGTGGCAGGCGGTATTGGAATAATTGCCTCAAACCTCAGTATCGAGGGGCCCATCGCCAAAGACCGTGTCTCGTTTATTGCATCGGGCAAGTACTCCTACATCTCGACACTGTACAACCATATAAACCCCAATGTCGACGTGTCGTTTTACGATTTAAACTGTAAGCTCAACGCCATCATCAACCCCCACAACCGAATTTACATCTCCTCCTATATGGGAGGAGACAAGAATTACGATTCGGAGTACCAGAATAAAACGCTATCGCTTAGGTGGAACCATATCTACAGCCCCAAACTCTTCAGCAACACCTCTCTTGTACATAGCGACTACAGCTACAACTCGACTAATGGCAACAACTCAGAAATGAGCTACAGCTGGAAATCGGGTATGCGATCGACCGCACTAAAGTCGGAGTACACCTTCTTTATCAACTCACAGAACACCCTCGACTTTGGGATATCGACAACATACAACACCTTTACCCCAGGCAAGCTGTCGGGCAACCAGCAGGCAATCGACAATATCACCCAAGCGATTCCCTTTAAAAACCGGATCGTAAACCAGCAGCAGGTGTTTGACCATGCCATTTACCTGTCGAACCAGCAAAAGATTACCGAGAAGCTATCGTTACGATACGGCGTGAGAGCAAGCCTGTACCAGGTTATGGGTGGTCACTGGGTGTACAACCTAACCAACTACCAGGTAACCGACTCGTTTTACGTGGCATCGAACCATGCTTACGCCACCTACCTAAAGGCCGAACCACGACTGGGCCTCTGCTACAAGCTCACCGAAAATTCGGCCGTAAAGGCGAGCTACACCTACTCCACACAGCCAAGCCAGCTACTTACCCGAACCAACGGAGGAGGGCCGCTTGACATCTGGTTTCCATCGGACAACAATATTAAGCCTCAAACCTCCTCACAGTATAGTGGTGGATATGTGTACTACCTCTTCAACAACATGGTGGAGGCCAGCGTAGAGGGGTACTACAAGCATATGGATAACATTATCGACTATAAGGATGGTGCGACCTTCCTAAGCAAAAGCAACACCTCGGGGGTTAATAAAACCTGCTATAACTTTAGCGAGCAGCTTCGTATTGGAAAAGGCTTTGCCTACGGCGTTGAGCTACAGGTAAAGTTTGACTACAGCCGAATTAATGGTTTTGCCAGCTACACCTACGCCCAGAGCAAGCGCAAGATTGCGGGTATAAATTCGGGCAACACCTACCTTTCGCCATTCGACAAGCCAAATACCTTTAACCTCTTTCTTAACGTAAACCTCACCAAACGGGTATCGCTATCGGCAAACTACCGTTACCAGAGCGGACAGGTTACCACCATTCCCATTTACGTGGGCACCATGTTCGAAAAAACATTTACGGGGTACACCAACCGCAACGAATACCGCCTACCCGGTTATTCGAGACTCGACCTTTCGCTAACCATTAAGAACAGGGAAGTGCCAGGCCGCCGATTCCGAAGCGAGTGGAACTTTTCAATAATCAACGTTACCAACCATGCTAACATTCAATACGTAAACTTTGTACCATCTAAAAGCAATCCCGATATTATCGAGGCCAAAGGGGTGTACATGTTTGGCTTTATGCCCTCGGTATCCTACCGTTTCACCTTTTAATACGATTTACCATGAATAACCATACTGTTACTACCCGAAAAATAGGCTGCGCGCTATCCGTACTCATCCTTCTGATTACCTACTCGTGCCAACAGGATTTGACCATCGCCATAAAAACAAACGATATGCGTCTGATTGTGGTTGGCGAGTTCACCAACGACACCACTGTTCAATCGATACGTCTATTCCGTTCCGGAAATCTAATAACGGGTAAAAAACAGGAGGCGGCTATCGGAGCAAAGGTATTTGTAACCAACAGGGTTGACACCATTTTCTTCTTCGAAAAGAGTGACACACCTGGCCTATACCAAACTTCGAATAAATGCTACGGCATAGGTGGCAACACCTACTACCTGTCGATAACCAATATCGACATTGATGGCGACGGGCGTATGGATTCGTTTTCGGCCAGTTCGACCATGCCGGAGCCTGTTAAATTCGACTCTTTAGTCTCAAAATACGGGTTAAATGGTGATACCCACTTTGCCGTAAATAGTCTTGCCTACTATAAAACCACAAGCAATGGCCCTGACTATGTATTCTCATTCATGAAGATAAACAGTCTCGACGTTTCATCTCTCTCCCAAAGACTAGGGACTGGAGAGATTAACCAATTTGAACGATCCGCACGTATTTACAAGAAAAATAAACCTTTGTATCGCTGCTTTTACTTTTCAATGGATAAACAAGTCGTAGTAAAAGGTGATACCCTAAACTTTATCGGATATAACCTAACAAAAAATCAGTACGACTTCCTAATGGCTTTTGACGAGAACACAACTCGTGATCCTTTTTACGATAATGTTAACGACCAGCTAAACATCCCAAGTAGTCCGCCCTCCAATATAGAACCTGCGAATAAGTCGGCGGGATACTTTATGGCCTACTCTATTTCGAAAATTAGCAAGGTGTACCAGGGAAATTAGCACCCAAAAAAGGAAGGAGGGAGAAGCAGGGAACGCCTCTTCCTCCTTCTATCATAACGGTAACACTGGCGTCGGTAGCGCCAGCACAACCGTAAAAAACGGTTCTGTCTCAATTTGTGCGGGTAACATTATTCGCATTACATTCAACCACTCCGCAGCAGCGACAATCTGTCGTAGATTTTAATCAATAATAAGGTTGATCGTATATCACAACCAGAAGCCCCGAATGAGACTCGGGGTAGTAGAGTGGAGCAGCAAGTAACCATAACGTGGATGAATAGCACCTCCAGTAAGGAGCATCGAACCAAGAGTACCGCAAGCAGCGACATCCAAGAGTTAAACGCCTCTAATCACAAAGGGATCAGCATCATTCTTCAATAAACTACAGCGGGAGATAAACAACAAATCCAATTTTTTACTGTTTAATACAGTACGAAAAAGAAAGGATCGGTAAACCGCTAAAAACAAAAAAGAATGAGAATAGCAGTACTCGGAACAGGAATGGTTGGAGATACCATTGGTTCAAAGTTAGTGGAATTAGGACATGAGGTTATGATGGGGTCTCGGACTTCAATCAATGAAAAAGCCAAAGCATTTTTTGCCAAACACGACAACAACGCCAAAATCGGAACCTTTGCCGAAGCGGCTGCATTTGGGGAGCTTATTTTTAACTGCACTGCCGGTATCAATTCCATTAAGGCACTTAAGCTTGCTGGCGAAGAACACCTCAACGGAAAAATACTGATCGATGTAGCCAATCCGCTTGACTTTTCGAACGGGCTTCCCCCCTCACTCTCCATTGTTAACACCAGCTCGCTAGGCGAAGAAATTCAAAAAACATTCCCCGAAGTAAAAGTCGTGAAAGCGCTAAATACGCTATGGTGCGGCCTAATGGTAAATCCAGGAATGGTAAATGGGGGCGACCACGACATCTTCATCTGCGGAGACAATAACGAAGCCAAGGAAAAGGTAAAGGAAATTCTTGGATCGTTTGGATGGAAGCCGAAAAACATCATCGACCTTGGTCACATATCGCACGCAAGAGGTACCGAAATGTACCTACCTCTATGGCTGTGCATTTACGGAACCAATAGCAATAGCGCGTTTAATATAAAGGTGGTACGCTAGAAAAACACCCGCAGGCATCATGCCCCACTCCTGCATTACCCGATAACCTAAATTTCGGAGAAAGCAGGTTCCGGGTTTACCCCTATACAAGAAAGGTACTACCGTAAAGGAGTGCCTTTCTTTTTTCGGTTCAGCCTGCTACAAACCGATTCACCCAAACCTCCACAGGCCATGCCGGGTGCTAGGGCGACAGCTACCCATGGCTACCGAATACGAAGTCCAAAATAAAAGGAGCCGGTAACGTAAGGAGTACACCACCTCAACCGGTATACAGGGATTTCGCTTTTAAGATTTGATTAGTAGGCTAACTTCATTTTGACTTGATTTGATTGATTTTTATCATTCAGAACCACCCCGCCCTACGGGCACCCCTCCTTG
>CAXYUU010000259.1:0-5255 GCA_964292015.1 uncultured Acetobacteroides sp. | reverse complement strand
AGGCAAAGGTGGCGTAGGCAAATCTACCGTTGCCGCGGGTATGGCTATGTCATTAGCAATGGAAGGCTATGCCACAGGTCTACTAGATGCCGATATTTATGGCCCTTCGATTCCAATGCTCTTTAATCTACAAAATGAAAAGCCGCTGGTTGAGCTACACCAAGGAAAGGAATACATTATGCCGTTTACTAGGCATGGTATTAAGCTCATGTCAATAGGCTTTTTTATCGATACCAAACAGGCTGTTATCTGGCGTGGCCCTCGCGTTTCAAGTGGGCTTTCTCAACTTCTTTCCGACACCTATTGGGGCGAACTCGACTACCTCATTATCGATACCCCTCCAGGTACAGGCGACGTACACATCACCCTACTTCAAAACTTCGAAACATCTGGTGCTGTTGTCGTTACCACCCCTCAACATATGGCATTAGCCGATGTAAAAAAAGCAATTGATATGTACCACGACACCCAAATAGGTATCCCTATTTTAGGTATTGTCGAAAACATGGCCTGGTTTACACCAACTAATCATCCCGAAGAAAAGTACTTTCTTTTTGGTAAGGGCGGGGGCGAAATGTTGGCCAACGAGTTCAACATACCTCTTCTTGCTCAAATTCCATTTAACGAAAAGATGGGCGAAAGCTGCGATGCGGGAAAAATGAACGAACTTTTCACCGATAAAAGCATAAAATCATCTTTCACCCAACTATTTAACGGCATCGTTAGCAGTAAGTAGATCAATCAGTACGGTAAAAAGGAGTATAGCCAATACTCCTTTTTCCTGGGAATATTTAGGATCAGTGCTGCACACCTCAATGTAATTTAAAGAAAAAAAGACAGTTCCCTACCCCTGTAAAAACAGGCACATACAAAAAATATGATCGAACACCAGTATACATTCAGGGTGATGTACCCCGATACCGACCGTATGGGAACCGTACACCACTCCAACTACGCCAAATACTACGAAGCAGCCCGATGGGAGCTATTCCGTAGCCTCGGCATTTCATACCACTCCGTCGAAGAGGCTGGCTATATGCTCCCTGTAATACGGATGAACTTCAAATTCATTAAAACTACCCGCTACGACGAGCAGCTTCGGGTAAAAACCACCCTTAAAGCCATTAAAGGAGTACGGGTATGGTTCACCTATAAGCTCTATAACGAGCAAAACGAGGTCATCAACCAGGCAGAAACCGAGCTGGCCTTTGTAAAGGCCGACTCTTGGAAACCTTGTCTTCCTCCATCATTTGTTATTGAGCCTATTAACGAAAAAATCAAATCACTACTAAATAACGCTTAAAAGCATAACAATGGATACAAACGAGCATAAAGCACTTTATACCGACGCCGATATTCACACCATGCAACTTGCTGCCGAGGCTCGATTACCGGGTAAAAACAGGGTGGCTGAAATAATTTGCTACGCACAAAAATCAGGTATAAAACGTATTGGAATAGCGAACTGTATTAGCTTACAAAAAGAGGCTGACATACTGAAAGCTCGTCTTGAAGAGGAATTCGAAGTGTATTCCATTGATTGCCGAATTGGAAAAATACCATCTGCGGAACTTTTGGGTAACGAGACAAAAGGGCTCTCATGTAATCCCGCTGGGCAAGCCCAATTCTTAGATCAACACCAAACCGAGCTCAATATTACTCTCGGCCTTTGTGTAGGTCACGACATTATTTTTTGCAATAAATCGGCAGCCCCTGTTACTACGCTTATTGTTAAAGATAAGGAGCACAAGCACAATCCGTATAAGGAATTTGAAGATAAAATATAGAAGCTATGATTGGGTATATCCTAATAGCAGTACTAGTCGGTAATATTGGTAGCGTACTATTGGCATCAATTATGCTTAGTATTGGTAGCGAACATTTACAAAAGTTAGCTACGCATATCAACGCTTTTGCAGGTGGTACATTGCTCGGTGCTGCTTTTATTGGCATGTTGCCCAACGCGGTTAAACTCGCAGGATATCAGATATCGTATGCCATACTCGGGGGAATCCTATTCTTCTTTGTTATTGAGAAAATTATGCTTTGGCGTATTTGCGCTGACCAGAATTGCGACCGACATAGCAAGGCAGGTGCCCTTATGCTCATGATTGGCGACTCATTTCACAACTTTCTCGATGGTATTGTCATTGCAGCAGCATTTCTGCATTCGCCTTCCTTTGGTGTTGTAGTTGCTCTGTCTGTCTTTGCTCACGAAATACCTCAGGAAATTGCCGATTTTGGCGTTATGCTCAAAGCTGGTTTCTCAAAACAAAAAGCCATTATGTACAACCTGTTTTCAGGTCTTACAGCCATTGCTGGTGCTTTATTAGCCTGGTATTCGGGCGTATATACTCAAAAGGCAATGCCTTATATCCTTGCACTTTCTGCTGCTGGGTTTATTTACATTGCCCTTGCCGATTTAATTCCCGAGTTGCACCGAAAAACAAATGCTCACCAATCGATAGTACAATTCCTGCTACTCATTGCAGGAATTTCGGTCATTCTGATTTCAATCATTACTAAACCTTAATGTTATGAGCACAAAACGAATTATTGTGATTGGTGGTTCGGCAGCTGGCCCAAAGGCCGCTTCCAAAGCTCGACGGATGAACGAAAATGCCGAAATAACCATCTACCAAAAAGCCTCCGAACTGTCTATGGCTTCCTGTGGCTATCCCTACTATGTTGGTGGCTTCTTCAACGATCGTAACCTGCTCTTGTGCTCTCCCGCAGGAGTCGTGCGCGATTCAATATTCTTTTGGAAAGCAAAAAGAATTCCCTCCAAAGTAAATACCGATGTTACTGCCATAGATAGGCAAAACAAGCGTATTGAATTTACCGACATCGCTACGGGTTTGAAAGGATCAGCCCAATACGACAAGCTAATCATTGCCACTGGAGCTACTCCTCGTAAACCACCCGTAAAAGGCATTGAACTCGAAGGGGTTACTACTCTACAATCGTTATCCGATGCCGACTATTTGCGCAAGATTCGCGACGAAGGAAAAATAAAAAAAGCGGTGGTCATTGGTGGTGGTTTAATTGGTATCGAAACCTGCGAAGCGTTACACTTGGCTGGTATCGAAATCACCTTAATCGAATTGTTACCCCAGCTGCTTACTTTTCTCGACAGGCAAATGGCAAAGTTGGTCGAGAAGTATGTACAAAGCAAGGCAAACGTCATTTTAGAAAACGGCGTCGCTTCGTTCGTTGGTGAAAATGGCAAGCTCACCGCTGTTCAGCTACAAAACGGTACCGAAATCCCCTGCGAACTAGCGGTAGTGGCTATAGGTGTTCTCCCTAATACCATGCTGGCAAGTCAAGCCGGCCTAACCATAGGCAGTACTGGTGGCATTGTCGTAAACGAGTTTATGCAAACCACCGACCCCGACATTTATGCCGTTGGCGACTGTATCGAGACAACCAACCTTATCACTAACGCCCCTGTTCATGCCCCTTATGGCGATTTAGCCAACCTGCAAGGCCGTGTTGCTGGCGAAAATGTCATTTCTGGCAATGTCGCAAAATTCCCAGGTTCCATACAAACCGGAATATGTAAGGTCTTCGACTATGGCGTGGGGGCTACCGGACTTTCAGAACAAAACGCCCTTAAAGCAGGTATTACAAATATCGAAACCGTTGTAAATGCAAGCCTCGACAAGCCGAGTTTCATGCAGGGTAAACTACTGGTAACTAAGCTGGTTGTCAACAAGTCTAACGGCCGCATTTTAGGTGCTCAGGTGCTTGGCCCAGGCGATGTCAGCAAGCAGGTTGCCATTTGGGCAATGGCCATCAAAGGCAAGCTTACCGTGGATGATATGGCAAATGCCGATCTCCCTTATGCGCCTCCTTATTCGCTAGCTATCGACCATAGCATCGCCACCGCCCACATCATGCAAAACAAGCTCAACGGCCATTTCACAGGCATAACGGCTGAGCAGCTTAACGAAAAAATCACAAATCAAACCACCTGTCTGTTAATCGACGTTCGTAATCCCGACGAATATGAGCAAATGCGATTAGGTATTGGCGAAAAGCTTATTCCGCTAGGGCAATTTCGTAAACGCCTAGATGAGATGCCCCAAGATAGAAATGTAGAAATAATTACCTGGTGCAAAATATCGTTACGAGGCTACGAAGCGGCTCTGATACTTCAGGCAAACGGCTATAAAAATGTAAAAGTTCTCGAGGGTGGCATTATGGCTTGGCCTTACGGTAGAGAAAAATAACCTTTATAATCAAATCAGACGATGACAAAGCTCAAAAATACTACCTCACTGCTGATGGTGCTCATTATGTTGGCTCCATCAGTGGCTAAGCTTGGTCATCATCACGAACATTTTATTTGCAAATCAGCACACGAAAAACAGCTACATTCCTATCACGAGAAATGTTTAGTATGTAGTTTCGAGTTTTCAACTTTCTCGTTATGCAAAACAATCCACGCTTCAGTTAATACCGCTTATAAAAAACCAAACAATAGTAACTTTTATCAAGAGTTCATCTTTAGTTGTTCTATATATTTATTCTTATTACGGTCGCCTCCACTGTTTTCAAGTACACCTAGCTTTCATGCATAATGTAATTTGTATAACAATTTTAACGTAATTGAATGAAGATATTTTTTATTGTGTGCGCACTGATACTTTCAGGCACCATCTCTAATGCACAAAACAAAATTAAAGGTCGTATTATTGACCAAGATAGCTTGCCCTTAGTTGGTGCGTATGTCGCTATTCCCGAAATAAGTAAAAGAGTAGCTACCGACCAAAATGGGTACTACGAGCTTGCCAACCTTCCCAATGGCAAAATGAAAGTCCAGTTTACATTTCTCGGTCATACCAGTAAAATCGAATCTATTGTATTTACAGGTTCAGATATAATTTTTAATGCAAAGCTCAGAGCTTCAGTTTTCGAATGCGAAGAAATAGTTGTTACGGGTGGCTACAGCTCTACCCAACACGAAAACGCTGTAAAAATCGAGGTATTAAAGCTCAATTCCTTTAGCAGCAAAACAACACCCAACTTTACCGAAATACTGACTAAAATCCCAGGTATTGATATGATTTCAAAAGGAAACGGCGTTTCAAAACCCGTTATCCGTGGCCTTTCGATGAACGATATTTTGGTGATGAATAACGGCATTCGCATCGAGAATTACCAGTTTAGTGAAAATCACCCGTTGGGTGTCGATGATAACGATGTGGAGAGGGTTGAGGTTATAAAAGGCCCGGCATCCTTACTTTATGGTT
>CAXYUU010000258.1:0-5269 GCA_964292015.1 uncultured Acetobacteroides sp. | reverse complement strand
TCTTTAGTTCATTAACACCGACCAGCTCTCCATTTAAAGTAAGTGCATATTTATATTTAGCCATATGTTAAAATTATAAAGTAAAATAAAACCTCAATGTTTTACGACAAAAAAAGTCATCCATAATCTTACATGACTTTAGCAAACTTTTCAATCGTAAAAGGTTACTCTACCGCATACGTATCATTATAAATATCCAGTAGTTTTCTACCATTATAGGTCCAGTAAGGCGATGGCTGTATAGAATACTCCAATCCCAATAACTCACGAGTAATAGCAGTTAATGATGTTTCAGCACCATTTACAGCAACCTTCTTCTCCCCACTTACTTCGGCTATTACCACCTTATCATCCTCAATAAAACGCAGCTGCGAACCAATTGGAATACCTAACTCTACAAAGTTTAATGGCGGGCGGCGCATCTTCTTCATCTGCTCGCCAGCTGTTCTATCCTGTTCGGTAAGGTCGTTATTCAGCTCATTGCTTACCTCAGCGGTAATATCGCTACCCCTATCTAGCAGCTTAAGTATGACTATAGCCTGCCCTGGGTTAATTCGAAAGAACTCACGCTGTGGGTGTATACGATATGGATGAAACGCCAAATGCAGCGCACGCTCCACCTCTTGATAGTTCTTTACTTTGCAGGCATACTCGCACTCGAAAGGGACAGGTACGCTGGTATTATAAAGCTCTCTTAAACGCGCATCCATGCTCTCGCGGCTGGTCATGCCTATCTTTACCATATTGGGCATGGCCGGGTTGGTTAGCACGTAGACTATGCCATAGGTCGTTTCTTGTGTTAGCATTATTCGCTTAATTGTTGTTTAATAGATTGATGGTCTACTTTAACTGGTTCAAATTGCTTTAAAGGAGAATCTGATTTATAAGGTACTCTGCCTGCAGGCACTTTACTTGAAGCCGCATCTACATATGAGTGTTGGTCATCAAAAAAGATATGAGCATTAAATGCTTTTAATATTTTATCTTTATGCAATCCTCCGAGGAAGATTGCCTCATCAACATCAAAGTTCCAATCTCTTACTGTTTTTATCACCCTTATATTTGAAGGATAATTCCTTGCAGTTACTATAGCAATACGCAAATGCTTATTCCCTATTTCTTTTCTTACCTGCGAAAGTTTTTTGAAAAAACTACCAAAAGGCCCCTCTTCTAATGGCACATTTTGAAGGCTATCTTCATGCTCATGAAATTTATCAATTCCTGATTTTTTGTAAATAATCTCAGAATCTTCAGCAAAAATAACAGCATCAGCATCAAATGCTATTTTTAGTGTTTGGTTATCGGGCTTGTAATCTTTGGGATGCTCATAAATTAATGCAGCGGCACATTTTTGAGAATTTATTACTTCCTGTATGTCATTCTCGTTTTTGGACAAAAACAGAGATACATTAAAACTCTCCAAATATGGTGTTAATGAACTACCATTTGTAAAGCATGAGCGAGTAATTGGTAGAGTGTAGTGCTTAATCGAATTTAGAACCCTTAGCCCTGTAATGGCCGAATTCCGAGACATTACCACAACCTCTACTAAACCTTGCTTAATGTTGTTTAGATTCAGTAGAGCTTCAACTAGGTGAAATGCGGTACCCTTTTCTAATGGAATATCCTCATTTTCACGCTGAAATTTCTCGTATTCCTCTTCGCCATGCTTATTAAAAATATCGTTCGCTTGTTCGATATTGAATAATGCACGCGATGAAATTCCAACTACTAAAGTATTATCAAAATTTACAGGCATTTTTTATTACAAAAATACTATTTAACCCGCCATAATCTGGCGTACTAACGGCATAATTTTGAATGTAACCAAATTTTTACACATGGCAACAAACGGCAAATCAGGCGACGGCCACCGCAACGGGGCTGTTAAGGGTAGGACTCAAACTCACAATCCTAAAACCGACCAATGGGTAAAGCGAGATTCCGAAACAGGTAAGTTTATGGATGTAAAAAACGACGGCAAACCCTTTAAGGGCGTTACCAAGGAAAAGTAAATGAGTAAAGGCGGGGGATGATTTTATCATCCCCTTCTCCTATCTCTCCGGCTCCGCAGCCATACTTACCGCATCATTCATTTGGTAAACCTTCCCCTCTGCAGGGCTATCAGCCACCTCTACCTGTCCGTTCATTAGCATGGGAAGTAGCCAGTCGCGAAGAGAGGCAAGTTCTTGGTTTTGTTTATCAAGTTGCTTGATTTGTCTTAACTGTGGAAGAATTATATTATTGAACCGTTCCTGTATTTTTAAATTTGGGACTATAATTTTAATTCTTCTCAAAACATCTTGTCTAATGCCAAAAACTGTACTGCCACTTAAACTACCTTGAATCTGAGAATATCCATGCCCTTTTGATAATTCATAATAGAAGTATGATGGAATTAATAAATTTTGGTTTGCTCTTATTGCAAATAGTCTTTGACTTAAGCAATATTCTGTAAAATCATGTATAAAGTAAAATTCTCCAGCTGGAGCTTCAGATGTCATTAGAATATCTCCATTTTGAAGTTTCTTAGCCATCCACTTGTCGTATAAATCTTTTGAAACTTTATTTGCTTTATCAAGATTTATAAGTTTGCCGCCCTTAACAATTCTTGCCGAAAGTGCAATAATATCATTCTTATCATTAGACCAATTACCGCCTAACTTTGCTGGAGTTTTCCCTCGATGGTCAATTATTAATTCGACACATTTATTTAATGCCTTAACTTCCCACCCCTCAGGCACTTCCATGTTCAACTCCTTAGAGTAAACCATTTTACCACCCGAAGACTTATATGGCTTACCGTTGATATCAGGAAAATCTAACTGCACAAACCAATAGTCGTACAGCGTTTTGGCCATGGCTTCTAACTCACGGTTTATTTTGTTGTTGAGATCGATTTTGGAATTAATTGTATCTAATAAAAAACCTACCCGTTTTTGATTTTCAATATCTAATAAAAAGATCTCACAATCTTTAATTTTATCAGGGCTAGTATGTCTAATCTTTGTCTGTTGAGCTGCTGCCCCAAGTTGTTTTTTTACTAGAGGCGATGATATTAAATAGTATGTAAATGATTTATCTAAAAATTTCTCATTAGGAATTACTAGTCCGATATCTCCACTCTGAATATAAATATTATCTTCAGGTATTCTGGCTGTTTCTCCAAGTAATCCTGCCGCTTGTTCTGTTAAAGGAGTTATAATATCTCCTTTTTTCAGAATAAACTCTGGCCTTACTTTACCAGTAAAATATATGTCAGTTTTAGATGTGTTTTCTTTAAACCCCATTGAAGGGTAATTAAAATTACCTAATGTCAAACGTATTTTATCCCCTTTAGTAGAATAATACTCACCTGATAAACTAGTCCCTCGCCTGACATCTAATATTTTTCCAAGTTTCGTTTTATTCATACCTCAATCCTTTTAAATTATTCTGAATTTTAGTTTCCAATGCGTTGCTTTCGGCAAACAGGTTATTCAGGTTTTCTTCAAAACTTTTCATTTTGGTTTCAAATTCTTCGGCAGTTATATCAACATACTCAATCTTAACATCAAAGTACTGTCCTGCGCTAAAGGAGTAATTTTTATCCTTAATATCGTCGTACGAAACTACCACCGAGAAATCGTCTATGGCTCGCTTACAATTGAAGGTTTCAATAATCTTTTGCTCCTCTACCGCACTTAAGAGGGTCTTTTGATTTTTGCCATCCTTTACGGTTTCACCAAGATTAGAGGCATCAATTAGCACCACATCGCCCGTATTGGCAGCATCGAGGAATAGAATGGAAACGTTGGTGCCTGTGGTGGCAAATATGTTGCTGGGCATCGAAACTACCCCTGCCAGCATTTTGCTATTCACCATCTTCTCGCGAATTTTCTTATCTATCCCGCTTTGTGCCGTAATAAAACCGGTAGGTACCACAATGGCAGCCCTTCCCTTTTTGCTCATCGAGTACATGATGTGCTGGATAAACAGCAGGTAGATGGCCATCTTGTCTTTAGCCTGTTTGGGAACGTTAGGGATGCCGGCAAAAAAGCGGTCGTGGTTTTCCTTGGTCTCCAAATCGTCGCGGAAATCGGTAAAGTCGAGCTTAAAGGGTGGGTTCGAAACAATGTAGTCGAACTTTTCGAGATTGCCCCCGTTGTCCTTATGGTAGGGGTGCAAAATGGTATTACCCTGAATGATGTTTTGGATGGAGTGCACCAGGTTATTCAGGATAAGATTTAGGCGTAGCAGGCTCGACGATTTCTGCGATATATCCTGCGAATAGATGGTACACTTATCCTCGCCAATGGCATGGGCAAGGTTCATTAGCAGCGTTCCCGAGCCCGCCGAGGGATCGTAGCAGGTTACATTCTGTTCTGGTTTGTTAACCAGTATGGCCGCCATAATTTTGGCAACGGCATGTGGCGTAAAGTATTCGGCATACTTACCTCCGCTGTTGGTGTTGTAGTCCTTTATAAGGTACTCGAAAATAGTGGCGTAGAAATCGAACTTCTGGTTAAAGATATGCTCGAAGCTGAAATCGATCAACTTATTTATAATAGCCTTACAAAAATCGTCACGTTTCGAAGGATCCGAAATATAGTTGCTAAGCCGTTCGAATAGAACCACCTTTGCACCACCCTCGGTTTTTACCGAAAAGATGTCGTTGTTGGTTATGGCAATATCCATAAGGGTATCGTCGAAGGTTTTGGCGAAGTCGGCCTCGTTTTGCTTGCCAAACAGCTTCGAAATAAAGTGATGGGGTTTTAGCTTTGCAGTGTCGGCGGTAAGCTGCATAGTTAGCAATTCGTAATCCTCGTCGGAATACCTGCAGATTGCATCCTCCCACTTTTCGGCACGTGCTAGCTTTTCGTCGAGTTTCTTTATCTCAAAAGCGAACTTATCGTTTAAGAACTTATAGAGAAAAACCTGCGTAATTATTTTAAACTCGTTTCCATCGTTCCCCAACCCGTAGTTTGCGCATACGCTTTTGAGGCTATCTATTAGCTGCTTGGTTTTATTCTGAAAATCTAGCTCTGTCATCTTTAGTTCATTTTTTTAATAGGACAATGTCCTATGGTAATTCTAATGCCCTTATAGGGCATTAGGTGCAAAAATACGTTTGTTCTTTGGGCAATACAACGTTTACTACTTGCCACGTTGTTATATTTACATCACAAAAATAGGAGCCCTGTAAGGGCTACGGCACTAGCACAGGGCAACGCCCTGTGAATTGAACGGCAACAAACAATGATCAATGGTTTCGAATGTAACGGTTGTT
>CAXYUU010000257.1:0-5289 GCA_964292015.1 uncultured Acetobacteroides sp. | reverse complement strand
AGGCGAGCCACCAGCGAAGCGTTTAGCTGAATAGGGGCGATATACTCAATGATAGCGGAGACAACGTCGTTAAAAAGTCGTTGTTCCAGCACAAGCACCTTCTCCTCTGCACCCAGTATCTTCTCCTCGTAATGCTTCAACTCCTCGGTAATATAGCGCTCAGCGCTAACAAGCGTTTGTTTACGAATCCATTCGGAAGGCACCTTATCCTTGTGGGTATTGCGCACCTCTATATAGTATCCAAATACATTATTAAAGCTAATCTTTAGCGAGGTAATCCCTGTACGCTCAATTTCGCGCTGCTGAATTTGCTGCAGAAAATCCTTTCCGTGGGTCATAATCGCCCTAAGCTCATCAAGATCGGAATCTATTCCATCGGCAATAATGCTGCCCTTACCCAAATGAGCTCCCGCATCGGGTCTAATCTCCCGCTCTATCCGCTGACGAATGCTTTCGCAAAGGGTGATCTGTTCTGCTAAATCTTTTAGCGAACCGTTATCTGAATCAAGACAACTCTCCTTAATGCCCTTTACTGCCAGAAGTGCATTTTTAAGTTGCACCACCTCTCGGGGGGATACGCGACCAACGGCAACTTTCGAGATTACACGCTCTAAATCGCCAACCTCGTAGATGTGCTGTGCTAGATTTTCACGGAGATCTTCCTCGTTAATAAGGTGCTCTACCACGTTTAAGCGGATGTTAATTGCCGCAATGTCCTTTAAAGGTAGCGCCACCCAGCGCTTTATCAACCGTCCACCCATCGGTGATATGGTTTGGTCGATAACGTTAATCAACGTTTTAGCATTTTCGTTTACCGACGAAAATAGCTCAAGGTTACGAATGGTAAACCGATCGAGCCAGACGTAGCGATCCTCCTCCAACCTTGATATCGAGCGAATGTGCCCAAGCTGGTTATGCTGGGTTAAATCTAAATAGTAGAGTATGGCACCTGCGGCTGCAATGGCATACGTTAACTCTTCAATTCCAAACCCTTTAAGTGAGGTAGTTTGAAAGTGACGCAGCAACCTTTCGTAGCCGATTTCGCTACCAAAAACCCACTCATCTACCTTATATGTATAGAATTTTGATCCAAAATGCGATTCGAACTCATGCTCGGTACCACGCTGGAAAAGTACCTCTTTAGGCGAAAAGTTGGAGAGCAGCTTATCGATGTACTCAAAATTACCCTGCGCGGCAAAAAATTCGCCTGTAGAGATGTCGAGAAATGCAACTCCGCCCATCTTTTTATCGGCATAAACACAAGCAAGAAAGTTATTCTCCTTATGCTCGAGAACATTGTCGTTATAAGAAACGCCGGGAGTAACGAGCTCGGTAATCCCCCGCTTTACAATTTGCTTCGTTAGCTTTGGATCTTCGAGCTGCTCGCAAATGGCCACTCGTTGCCCAGCTCTTACCAACTTGGGGAGGTAGTTGTCAATGGCGTGATGAGGAAAACCGGCCAGCTCGACAAACGAGGCAGACCCATTTGCCCTACGGGTTAGCGTAATGCCTAATATTTCGCTTGCACGGATTGCATCCTCGCCAAATGTCTCGTAAAAGTCGCCCACCCTAAAGAGTAAAATTGCATCAGGATGCTTCGATTTTACATCGTAGTACTGCTTCATTAGTGGTGTTTCCACATACTTCTTTTCCTCTGCCAACGTCTTCGTTTTTATTATTTGATATAAGCCACCCCAAAAATAGCAAAACTGACCGAATTTAATAGAGACGCCAGCATATTGAGGATGAGATTTTAAAAAATAGAATGACAAAAAAATAGCTCCCCCGCAGTAATCGGTTCAAATTCTGCCTATGAATACGAGAACCCATAAGGAAGTGAAATAATAGGTAGCAAAGACGAATACGCATTTTTATAGCATACAAAGATCCGTTTAACTCGATATACTTAAAGATTACGCCTGTCAAAACATAACCCTAAAAGAAAAATCGATTCGTCAGTGGCCTGTTTCTAAACTGCTGCCGATGACTTCCAACTTGCAGTCGTATACTTCTATAACGATATCGTTTACTTCCATCTGTCAGCCGTTTACTTTTAAAACAAAACCGTTTACTTCTAACATGAAGTGGCTCGTTTCTAAGTCGCAGTCATTTACTTCTAAGTTGCAGTGGCCTATTTCTAACTTGCAGCGGCAATTTTCGAAACCGCAGGTCGTATAATCAAAGGTACAGCCTGTATACTCCTACTTGAAGTTAGCTTTTCCGAAAGTGAAGGGAACTACTTTTAGATATATTTTAAGCGTCTTAAACTCCAACTTAGATATCTGCTTATACTGGGCATTTATGGAGATGAATAGCGACTTAATGTAGGCTGCCAAGCAGATGAACTTTCAGTCTGACACTTCCAATTTTTAATCGTCAGCCTATATTTTAATTCGATTACGATGCGTACAGCTCATTTTAGTTAGGGAGTAAAACCTACACACTGATTTAACACACGATCACAAATAGTCTGTTAAATAAAACATCGCAACCTATGAGATACGGTCGCAAGAAAGCAGTCGAATACAACAAACACTAATTACGAACTAAACACCATTGCATCAAAGGGGACAGACGACTTACGATATAGAAACAAGTCAAATATATAGCCTGACGCATTGAAATACATATATACTGTTTCACAATCTACACCTACAACCATTTTATGCTTATTTTTGATTTCGATTGTTATATGTGAATTTTTGTTATAGATTTGCATTTGAGGAATTGACAAAAATGCCTGAATGGTGTTTTTACAAAAACCCAATAAACAAATTACAAACTGCTAAAAAAACTATTATGAGGCGATTTTTAACGTTACTTGTAACGCTAGTAGTCTTTGGAGTTAGCTCAGCGTTAGCTCAAACAAAGCAAGTCTCTGGAAAGGTTGTCGGTGCAGACGATAACCTACCCGTACCAGGGGTTAATGTTTTTGTTAAAGAGGCTCCTACTGTAGGAGCCACTACCGATGCAAATGGTAATTATACCATTAAAAACATCCCAGTAAAAGGAAAAACACTTGTATTCCGATTTGTGGGATTTCAAACACGAGAAGTTCCTATTTTAGGGACGACATTAAACGTAACACTAAAGACCGAACCAACACAAATTGATGAAGTAATGGTCGTTGCGTACGGAACAACCAAAAAAGAATCGTTTACAGGTTCGGCAGAGGTTGTATCTGCTAAAAAACTTGAAAGAAGAACCGTAAGTAATGTAACAAAAGCCATCGACGGATTGGCTACTGGTGTCCTTACTACTTCCGGAGGAGGACAACCGGGCTCAGTTGCAAGCGTAGTGATCAGAGGATTCGGATCAATCAATGCATCTACAAGTCCTCTTTACGTGGTTGATGGTGTTCCATACGACGGATCGTTAAGTGCAATTAACCCTTCCGACATTGAGTCGCTAAGCATATTGAAAGATGCTTCGGCAGGTGCTCTTTATGGATCTCGTGGTGCTAATGGTGTTGTGATGATCACCACTAAAAAAGGTGGAAAAGATGCCGGAAAAGTAAAGGTAAACCTAAAAGGAACATGGGGTATTTCGCAACGAGCCATTCCCACTTACGACGTAATGAACAAAAAAGAGTGGTTAGAATACCAGTTTTTAGCTTTCAAAAACAACGAAATCTATAAAAACGGAGTTGACCCATCGATAGCAGGCGCTGCTGCAATTACAGCAATGGTAAGTGGGACTAATCAAATTATTGGAGGCGTTAAGGAACCCTATAATCCGTATAATTTCAAGATGGCCGAATTAATAGACCCTGCTACTGGTAAAATCAGAGACGATGCTAAATTAAAATATGACGACAATTGGATGGATGAGGCATTAGCCCAAAACCCACTTCGCCAAGATTATATTTTGACTATCACTGGCGGAAATGACAATACCAAATATATGTCATCTATTGGCTACATGAAGGAAGACGGTTTGTTAAAGACGACTGGGTTTAATCGCTACTCTGGTCGTGCCAATGTAGAGTCAACACCTACCGAATGGTTTAAATTCGGATTTAATGTAAACTTTTCGCAAACTGAAAGTAACTATTTAAGTGCAACAGGTTCTTCTACCTCAAACGTATGGTACTCTGCCATGCTAATGGCGCCTATTTATCCGATATACACTCGCAATCAAGATGGCGAATACTTACTTGATGCACTAGGAAAAAAGCAATTTGATTACGGGGAAAATCGTGCTGCAGGAGCTCAGCAAAACTACAATTCGTTAGCAACCCTGTTTACCGATAGATTCAGTCTAATAAACGACAACTTAAGCACCAGAACCAATCTTGATTTTCTGAATTTGAAAAATGGTGTTTTGAAAGGTCTGAAATTCACATCAACGTTTGGCTTTGACTACAGAAATCAAAACCAACAAACCTACGAAAATCCGTACTTTGGCAATGCGGCAGGCTCTAAAGGACGTGCATTCAAAGACAACTACAGAACATTAAGCTATACATTCAACCAACTAGTTTCGTACAACCGCACATTTGCAGAAAAGCATCAGGTAGACTTAATTGTAGGTCACGAAAACTACTCCTACAAATACAACACACTTGGAGCAGGGAAAAGTGGCTTCCCATTTGGTGGCGTTTACGAATTAGATGCTGCGGCAACCACACTTTCCGCCAGTTCTAAAGTTGACAACTACAATCTAGAATCGTACCTGTCACGTTTAAACTACTCTTACGATGATCGTTACTACTTATCTGGATCATACCGCACCGACGGATCTTCTCGTTTTTACAAAGATTGTCGCTGGGGTAAATTTTGGTCAATTGGCGGAAACTGGAGAGTAAGCAAGGAACAATTTTTAGCAAATTTAAGTTGGTTAAACAACCTATCGCTAAAAGCCAGCTATGGTCTTCAAGGAAATGACAATGTAGGTTCGCTATACGCATGGCAAGCACTTTATGATCTTGGATTCCCCAATGCAGGTGTCAATGGAGCTGTGATAGGTTCCTTGCAAAACAACACCTTAAAATGGGAGACCAACAAGAACTTTAACATTGGTATTGACGCTCGTGTTTTCAACAGAGTTTCCTTTACCGCTGAATACTACAAACGCAAGACCACCGACATGTTGATGAACTATCCTATTGCCCTATCACTAGGCTTTGTTGGATATGACAAAAACGTAGGAAGTATGGAAAATAGCGGATTTGAACTCAACATCTCAGGCGATATCATTCAAAAAACAGACCTAAGATGGACGTTAACCCTTATGGGATCGACTGTGAAAAATAAAGTGACCGCCTTGGCTGATAAACCTGAAATCACA
>CAXYUU010000256.1:0-5326 GCA_964292015.1 uncultured Acetobacteroides sp. | reverse complement strand
AATCCAACAGCAAATATACCAAAATTCTCAATACGGGAACTTTTCTTCGTGGTAAGTTTTATACTATTAGGAAGAACACTCCTTATTCATACGATGAATACTGTTAGGCAAAGTCATCAGCCAATCAAGCAGAATTACTAAAACAGAGACTTCTACCTAAAAGAGCATAGCCCCACTCGCTACTCCAACGACTTTAAGTTGTACTCGCTACAAGTATCCTTTCCACCAGCAGCGTACAGGTTTTGAATCACATCCGTATAGGCATTTTCCACCTTACCACGCACAATCTTCATGCTGCTATTCATCATTCCGTTTTGCTCGGTAAAGGCTTCGGGAAGAATGGCAAAGGTGGTAGGCAGCCAGCGTTCGGGAAACTTCCCGGCCGAGTGTCCGCCCTTACGAAAGTGGGCAATCTCCTTGCTCAGCTTATGGATGGCCAGCGTCCTTCCTTCAACCGAATCCCATCCATGATGGTGATGCTGGTGGTTGTTCACATAGCGCTTCATGGCCTCCTTATTGGGCACGATAAGCGCTACCGTATACGCATTTTGCGAATTGTAGAGAATAATCTGGTCGATGAACTTGGAGTTGGCAGCTAGCGCCTCCTCTATTCCTTCGGGACTGTACTTTTCGCCATCCGATCCGATCAAAAGACTTTTAAAACGGCCCATTACGTATAGAAAGCCATCCCTATCCATATAGCCCAAATCGCCGGTATGCAACCAGCCATCGATTACTGTTTCGGCCGTAGCCTTGTCGTTACGCCAGTAGCCGTGCATCACATTCTCTCCCCTAATCACCACTTCGCCCTTTTGGCCTACGGGCAGCTCGTTGCCGCTTTCGTCGGTAATCTTTAGCTCCATGGGCTGCACCAAGAAACCCGAAGAGCCGAGCTTATGCTTTTTGGCCGAGTTGGACGATATGATGGGCGTTGCCTCCGATAGGCCGTAACCTTGAAACATCGGAATACCAATCGCATAGTAGAAGCGCTGCAGAGCGATATCGAGCAACGCCCCACCACCAATAAAGCAGTCGAGCTCGCCGCCAAATACCCCGCGAAGCTTCGAAAAGATGATCCTGTCGAAAAGTAAAACCAACGGCTTTAGCAAAATGCGAAGACCTGATCCCCGGTTAATTCCCTCACGGTTGTAGGCATAGGCAACCTTCAACCCTGCTTTAAATAGCATTTCGGTAACCCTACCCTTTGCCCTAACGCCGCTCTCTATATTCTTTTTGAAGTTAATGGCCAGCGCCGGAACGCTTAGTAGCAGGTTCGGCTTAAACTCCTTTATATTTATGGGGATGTTCTTTAGGGTCTCCATCGGCGAACGGCCAACCTGTACTGTCCCCACGCTACCACCACACGCCATGAAGCTGTACATACCCGCCACATGCGCAAAGCAGTGGTCGAGCGGAAGTATGAGCAACGTTTTGTAGCCTACCGGAATGTTCATAAGCGATAGCGACTGCTCGACGTTGGCCGTATAGTTTCGATGGGTAAGAATGATGCCCTTGGGATCGGCCGTAGTGCCCGATGTGTAGGTAATATTGGCAAAGCTATCAGGCTGTACGCACAATGTACGCTCGCGGAGTAGACGGTTGTTCTCCGGATCTTCCAGATAGCTATCGCCCAGCTGTTTTACCTCATCCCATAGCATTTCGTTTTCGGCCAGGTCGGCTACACGATCAAGAACAATTACCTTTTCCACTCTGGGCAAACTGGCCACCACCTTCCTGATTTTGGACAGCTGATTACCCGAAACAATAATAAGCTTCGCCTCCGAGTGCTCCAATCGAAATACAAGGTCGCTAGCCTCCTCGAGCTTAATCGAAAGCGGAACATCTACCGCTGCAGCATAAAAGAGACCAAGTTCGGAGATAATCCAGCCGTTTCGTCCTTCCGAAAGAATGGCAACCTTATCCTCTTTCTGAACGCCAATAGACATCAATCCGGCAGCAAAACTTCGAGCCAGCTGCTTGGCTTGTTGGTATGTGGTTGGTGCAAAGGCACCATTCGTCTTTTCCCATAGGTATGGAACATCAGGATACTTCTTTACACTTCCCTCAAAAAGATCGATAATTGTCTTCATAAGTATTTATAAGGTGATGTTGATTTTACTAATTGCTCGTAATGTTTAAAGCAACGTCAAAACTAGTTGGTAAAAATAATTTTAATTCGCATTTTTAGCTATTCTTAAAAAAGAAAAAAAGGGATCGATCACATTTTGCACTAACCACTACATTACCATGCGACTTAAACCGCTACTTTACCTTACAATTGGACTTTTGACACTCGCAATTTGTGGTGCTATCCTTAAATACCTACTTCTACTCCCGTTGGGCAAGCAGCTTTTCTTTATAGGCATGTCGGGTGCGCAGGTCGCAGGCTTAATCCTTATCATTATAAACGGGTCGTTCATTAAAAACAGCAAAATGATTCGGACGATTGGTATTTTAGCGCTTCTCCCTACAATAGGCTACTTTGTTCAATGGTACAGCAGCCTAATAGGAATTAGCCTTCAGCTAATCGGCCTTCTGCTAATCCTAGTTCTCTTTGCCCGATTCTTCCTCTCCAAACCCGTAAAAGAGGTACTCGACTACCTAAAGATGATTTGGATTTCAACAAAAATATCCACCTCATTTCTAGTAGTGGTAACCTTCGGCTCGGCAATGATTGCCGGACAAATAGCCAACATACTCTTTTACACCATGCTCATCTACTTTATTTGGATTTCGATGTCTCGAAGTATGGCAAAAGAGGTAGATACAGAGGAAGTCTCTACAAGATAACCTGCTTACCTCCCCATTCTCCTTATCGATTCCACAAAGTACAGCGGGTGCCAATTTCGCGTGGTAATCCCATTTTAAGTAAAGGAGCTTACACCCGATTGCACCTTGCATACCCTTTGCAATACGATATACGACACTTTGCAGGCTCAAGGTTAGGTAAAATAATTCGGACTCAAAAGTCGTACGACATGCTCCCCTGCCCAGCTAGCCCAAGCTGGATATCTTATCCATTATCACCGCCAATGCCCTCCTATAAATAAATATACCACGTCAACCTCCCTTGTTTAATGGTATTTATGACATTATGGATGACTTATGGAACATTTAATTTCCCCTTTTCCTTTTTACAAGGTAAAAATCCGATATATTTGTACATTCAAAGTGTAAACGTTTAAAAGTGTATGATTAAAATTACCTTTCCTGACAGTAGTGTCAAGGAGTATCCAGCTGGATCAACCAGCTTAGATATAGCAAAATCAATCAGCCCACGCTTGGCTCAAGATGTACTCGCAGCAACCGTTAATGGACAAGTTTGGGATCTGACGCGCCCAATAACGGCCGATTCTACATTAAAACTACACAAGTGGGATGACACAGAGGGTAAACATGCCTTTTGGCATTCGTCGGCACACCTTTTAGCAGAGGCACTCGAAGCTATCTACCCTGGCATTAAGCTAGGCATTGGACCAAGCATCGAAAACGGCTTTTACTACGATGTCGATATCGAAGGCCATCAGATTGTGGAGGCCGAGTTATCCCAAATAGAGGATAAGATGATCGAGTTGGCTAGATCCAAATCGCCATACGTTCGCACGGATGTTTCCAAAGAAGAAGCGTTAAAAACATATACCGAAAAGGGGGATCAGTACAAGCTTGAGCTTATTCAAGATCTTACCGACGGAACAATCACCCTGTACACCCAAGGTAACTTCACCGACCTTTGCCGTGGACCACACCTTCCAGATACAAGCCCCATCAAGGCTGTTAAGCTTACCAGCATCGCTGGAGCCTACTGGCGTGGTAACGAAAAAAACAAAATGCTTACCCGCATTTACGGTGTCAGCTTTCCTCAAAAGAAGCTTCTTGACGAGTACCTAGTAATGCTCGAAGAGGCAAAGAAGCGCGACCACCGAAAGTTAGGCAAGGAAATGGAGCTATTCACCTTCTCGTCACGAGTTGGTCAAGGCTTGCCATTATGGCTGCCTAAAGGTGCCGAATTACGCTCTCGCCTCGAAAACTTTCTTAAAGCAATTCAAAAAAAGCACGGTTACCTACAGGTAATCACTCCACATATTGGACAAAAGGAGCTATACGTAACATCGGGACACTACGCCAAGTATGGTAAGGACTCTTTCCAACCGATACTTACCCCTGACTCATCTGAAGAGTTCCTACTCAAGCCGATGAACTGTCCTCACCACTGTGAGATTTACCGTGCAAAACCACATTCATACAAAGATCTCCCCATACGTCTTGCCGAGTTTGGCACCGTTTACCGTTACGAGCAAAGTGGCGAGCTTCACGGTTTGACAAGAGTAAGAGGCTTCACCCAAGATGATGCCCACATATTCTGCCGCCCCGACCAGCTTAAGGATGAGTTCATGAAGGTTATCGACATTGTTCTATACATCTTCAAAACGCTCGACTTTCCAGATTTCACTGCTCAAATCTCTCTTCGCGACAAGGTTAACCGCGAAAAGTACATTGGATCGGACGAAAACTGGGAAAAGGCAGAACAGGCAATTATTGAAACTGCGGCAGAAAAAGGGCTCAATACCATTATTGAGTACGGCGAGGCAGCTTTCTACGGGCCAAAACTCGACTTTATGGTTAAGGATGCCATTGGCCGCAAGTGGCAGCTCGGAACCATTCAAGTTGACTACAACCTGCCAGAACGCTTCGACCTAGAGTACATTGGTAGCGATGACAAACGCCACCGCCCAATAATGATTCACCGTGCCCCATTTGGCTCAATGGAACGTTTTGTAGCCGTTCTACTTGAACATACCAGCGGAAAATTCCCACTTTGGCTAACCCCAGAGCAGGTCGTTATACTCCCAATTAGCGAAAAATACAACGAATACGCTGAAAATGTTTTAAATCTGCTGAATAATTCCGATATTCGTGCCGTTTTAGATGACCGTAATGAGAAGATTGGAAAGAAAATTCGCGACAACGAATTGAAGAAAATTCCATATCTTTTGGTCGTTGGGGAAAAAGAAGCAGAATCCCAAACCGTTGCTGTACGTAGGCAGGGTGAAGGAGACAAAGGTACAATGACAATAAATGAGTTTACTTCGCTGATTAAAACCGAAGTTGAGAATCAGATTGCCGGCTAAATCAAAAACCAAAAATAGGAGATTAAACTATTAGCGCATTACAAAAAACAGGAAAAGGCCCTTATAAACCACAGAATAAAGACAAAGATGAGGGCTCCAAGATCAACGAAGCGATTTCTGCAAGGCAGGTTCGTCTCGTTGGCGACAACATTGAAAACCCAGGCGTTTTCTCGATCTTAGATGCCCGCAAGCTGGCC
>CAXYUU010000255.1:0-5341 GCA_964292015.1 uncultured Acetobacteroides sp. | reverse complement strand
ATTATCGGAGGAGGTGCAACCGGCCTAGGCGTGGCACTCGATGCCGCACTTCGCGGGTTGAAGGTGGTACTAATTGAACAGGCCGACTTTACCAAGGGAACATCGAGCCGAAGCACAAAGCTCGTACACGGTGGCGTTCGCTACCTCGGACAGGGCGACGTTGCCCTAGTACTCGAAGCGCTACACGAGCGTGGGCTTCTTTTACAAAACGCGCCTCACCTGGTTAAGAATCAGTCGTTCATCATCCCTAACTACCGCTGGTGGGAAGGTGCATTCTACACTATTGGACTAACACTTTACGATATTCTGGCTGGAAGATTGAGCCTAGGAAGATCGGTACACATAGGTAAGAAGAAGGCGCTAAAGTACCTTCCCCTACTAAAGGACACCAGCCTTTACGGCGGGGTGATATACCACGACGGACAGTTCGACGATTCGCGACTGGCCATTAACGTTGCCCAATCGTGCGTGGAGAATGGTGGTTGCGCCATTAACTACGTTAAGGCAACCGGACTTATTAAGGATGCCAGCGGAAAAATTGTTGGCGTCGAAGCAAAGGATATCGAAACAAATCGAAGCTACAAGATAAAGGCCAAAAGCGTAATCAACGCAACCGGCGTTTTTGTCGACTCGATTATGCAGATGGACACCCCAGGTGCCAAGGATATCGTACGCCCAAGTCAAGGGGTGCACCTTGTGCTCGACAGGTCGTTCCTACAAAGCGACTACGCCCTAATGATTCCCAAAACCGACGACGGACGCGTGCTGTTTGCTGTACCTTGGCATAACCAGGTGGTGGTTGGAACAACCGACACCCTACGCGACACTCCCGAGTTGGAGCCTCAGGCGCTAGAAAAGGAAATTGAGTTTATCCTCAACACCGCCGGAAGGTACATGACCAAGAAGCCAACCCGCAAGGATGTGCTTTCGATCTTCGCTGGGCTTCGTCCGCTGGCCGCACCAAAGGGCGAAGGCAAGAGCACCAAGGAGATTTCGCGTAGCCACAAAATTATCGTATCGGATAGCGGGTTAATTACCATCACCGGAGGTAAGTGGACAACCTTTAGGCGTATGGCCGAAGATACCGTAGATATCGCCATTAAGAACTTCGGGCTTAAGGCCAACAAGTGTGCCACCAAGAAATTCCACATCCACGGGTACAAGCCAAAGCCAGACCTTAACAACCACCTATACGTGTACGGTTCGGACATGGAGAAGGTACTCGACTTGGCCAAGAGCAAGCCCGAGTATGCCCAGAAGATCCATCCTAACCACGAGTACATTGCCGCCGAGGTGGTATGGGCGGTTCGTTACGAAATGGCCCGTACGGTAGAGGACGTGCTAGCCCGCCGCGTAAGGGTTTTATTCCTAAACGCCAAGCTAAGTATCGAGATGTCGACCAAGGTTGCCCAAATTATGGCCAAGGAAATGGGCAAAGACCAGCAGTGGATCGACGAACAAGTGAAAGATTATGCTAAGTTAGCGGCTGGTTTTATTGTGAACATTTAACACCCAACTTGATAAAAGCATCTGACCATGAGTAAGACAACCGAGAAGTACATCCTAGCGCTGGACCAAGGAACGACTAGCTCTAGAGCCATCCTCTTCAACCATTCTGGAGAGATCACCGCCGTATCACAAAAACCGTTCGAACAGCTATTCCCTAAGCCAGGTTGGGTGGAGCACGACCCTAACGAGATTTGGGACACCCAAGCATCGGGGGCTGGCGAAGTGGTGGCCAAGGCTGGGCTATCGGGTGCCGACATTGCCGCCATTGGCATCACCAACCAGCGCGAAACCACCATCGTGTGGGATCGCGAAACAGGTCTACCTATATACAACGCCATTGTGTGGCAGGATAGGCGCACCGCCAAGTTTTGCGACGAGCTAAAAGACCTCGGCCACGCTAAGATGATTCAGGAAAAAACGGGTCTCGTACTCGACGCCTACTTCTCGGCGACTAAGATAAAATGGATTCTCGACAACATCGACGGGGCACGCACCCGAGCCGAAAAAGGGAAGCTGTGCTTTGGCACGGTAGACAGCTGGCTCATCTGGAAGTTTACCCAGGGCAAGCAGCACCTTACCGATGTAACCAACGCCAGCCGCACGCTGCTGTTCAACATCAACACCATGGCTTGGGATCGCGAGCTGCTCGACCTGTTTACCATCCCCGAGAGCATGCTTCCCGAGGTGAAATCGAGTAGCGAGGTGTACTGCGAAACGGCCACCACCCTATTTGCCACGCACATCCCCATTGCCGGTATTGCCGGCGACCAGCAGGCCGCCCTTTTCGGACAGCTGTGCCTGCACGAGGGAATGGCCAAGAACACCTACGGCACAGGCTGCTTTATGATGATGAACACCGGCAGCACCCCCGTAAAGTCGCAGAACAACCTGCTTACCACCGTTGCCTGGCAGATTAACGGAAAGACAACCTACGCCCTCGAAGGCAGCGTATTTGTTGGCGGAGCCGCCATTCAGTGGCTGCGCGATGGTGCCAAGCTTATTACCAACGCGTCGGAAACCGAGGCTATGGCCACCAGCGTCGAAGATAACGGCGGGGTGTACTTTGTACCCGCACTTACCGGACTAGGTGCCCCCTACTGGGATCAGTACGCCCGCGGAACCATGGTGGGCATCACCCGCGGAACATCCCGAGAGCATATTGTTCGTGCCGCACTCGAGGCCATCGCCTTTCAGGTGTACGACGTGCTGGAGGCTATGGAGCACGACTCGGGTAAAAAGTCGCACGAGCTACGGGTAGATGGTGGCGCTGTTGCCAACAACTTCCTGATGCAGTTCCAATCCGACATCTTTGGTGGTAAGGTAATCCGCCAAAAAGTCCTCGAAACCACCGCCCTTGGCGCCGCATACCTTGCCGGCCTTGCCGTTGGATTTTGGGAAAACACCGACGAGCTGCAAAAGCAGTGGTCGGTAGACAAGAACTTTGAGCCTAAAATGGAGAAGACCAAGGTCGAAAAGTACCTCAAGCAGTGGCATAAAGCTGTGGAACGTGCTCAAAGCTGGATAGATTTAGACGAAGAGTAGAACGTAGAGGAATATTTTTAAATCATTGTATCGCAGCCCTAGGGCTGAACCTGCCGGGCTGCGATACCCCTTTTAACCAACTTAATTTTCAGACTTATTAACGCATTAACCGCAGAATTTTTAGGCACAATGCTCCTCATACTAATGGGCGGTGGAGTGGTTGCCAACGTTGTACTGACCGGAACAAAAGGAAATGGTGGCGGATGGATTGTAATTACCACCGCATGGGCTCTTGGCGTATTTATTGGTGTTACCGTTGCAGGCCCCTATAGCGGCGCGCACCTTAACCCAGCCGTATCTGTTGCACTAGCGGTTGCCGGCAAGTTTGCCTGGGCCAACGTACTTCCCTACATCGGGGCACAAATGCTAGGAGCTGCCGCTGGCGCATTCCTCGTTTGGCTTTCGTATAAAGATCACTTTAACCAAACCGAAGACAAGGGTGCCAAGCTGGCCGTATTTAGTACCGGCCCAGCTATCCGTAACTACCCCATCAACTTCATTTGCGAGGTAATCGGAACTTTTGCCCTCGTATTTGTAATCCTATTCTTTACCGATGCGCAAATTAAGGATGCCGTAGCCACCCCTATCGGACTGGGCTCTATCGGTGCCATTCCGGTTGCATTTTTGGTGTGGGTAATCGGCCTGTCGCTTGGTGGCACCACCGGCTACGCCATTAACCCTGCCCGCGACCTGGCTCCCCGTATCATGCACGCCATCCTGCCAATTAAGGGCAAAGGATCGAACGACTGGGCGTACGCCTGGCTACCGGTTGTTGCCCCCATTGTTGGTGGCGTACTGGCCTCGGCTGCCTACATGTACCTGGTGTAGCCACTTCGGCTCCATTTTAGCAAGAAGCTAGACGGACTGTAGCTGGTGTCACGATACGTGTATCAAGTATCACGATCCACGTATCACGATGCTTACGCCAGCTATACCTGTCCGCCTATACAACGTTTCGTGAATCGTGAGTCGTGAATCGTGAATCGCATATCGCATATCGCATATCTCATATCTCACCTCTCATATCTCCTATCGCACATTTAATCAACCCCCCAACCGCCAAAAGCCCCTGCTTTTGGATACAAACTTTTACACTACAAACTCTCGACCTATGAAGCTTATAAAATCGACCTTACTGGCGATGGGAATGCTTTCGATACTCCCACTTGCCCAAGCACAGGAGACGCCCGCTAGCGGATCGCTCGACATGCACCTTCAGGTAAAGAACATGCACCTTTGGCGCGGCTACGCGGTTACCGAAGCCCCCATGACCGCCCTCGATGTGGCCTACGTTTGTCCATCCAAAGCCCTTAAGATTGGCGTTTGGGGTGGTGCCGGATTTAACGGCGACTACCGCGAGTTCGACTACTACGTGGCCTACAACAAGGGCGGCTTTAAGTTCGAGGTGTGGGACATCTACAACTTCTCCACCAGCATGCCCTCGACCAAGCTGTTCGACTACGACCAAAAATCGACCCGCCACTTTGTAGACGTTACCATCGGCTACCAGTTTGGAAAGGAGTTTCCGCTGTACCTGTCGGCTAGCACCATTGTGTACGGTAAGGATCGCGACGTGCTCGCCCCCGATGCCGCCACTACCCTACCCGGTACCGATCCGCTGCGCCGTGGCGACAACCGCTACTCCACCTACATCCATGCCGAGTACCCCGTATACAGCAAGGGCGGCTACGACATGAAGCTCTACCTCGGCGGAGCCGTTGCCCTTAACGGACAAGCGCAAAACTTTTACGCCGCCAAAACCAACATCGTGGCTACCGGGTTTGTGGTGTCCAAAAGCCTCACCATTGGCAGCTACACCATTCCCGTGTCGGCCACCGCGCTGTGGAATCCCGAGCTAAACTCCGGAAACATCCAGCTGGCGGTTAACCTATTCTAGTACTGACCTTGATGTTTTTCTGTTTTAGTCGAAGGCCTGCTACCTAACGATGAATCGTGGGGTAGTGGGCCTTACTGCGTGGGGTAGCCTAACCATAGCCTGGCACCACCATCGTAGGCATGACAACAGGCCATACCAACACTAGGGCATCCCTTATACAGACGTCACACCATCGAACCACCAGCCCCCTGTTACAACCGCCCCCAGCACTAACTTTTAAGCTGGTGCAAAACACCACCCAAGCGCTACTTACCGACCCTAAGCGGCAAACGTGCCACTACCTACCCACCTAGCACCACTTTTCTATATTGGAGTAACCTGCTCCAAACCCCCCCTTCTCAAGCTTCCTACATCTATTACCCGGCACACGAACCTGCCCCTAAACAGGCCCGG
>CAXYUU010000254.1:0-5346 GCA_964292015.1 uncultured Acetobacteroides sp. | reverse complement strand
CCGGCAGTTCGCGATCGGGAGATGTTGGCTCTACAGCAGGATACCTACACCCGAATGCGCAAGCTGGCCGAGGGCGACAGCATCCGCCTAAAAACTGGTGCAATTATGGAGATCGATGCTATGCAGTCGGCTCTCGAAGCAACGGCTCAACAAGGCGAGGTGTTGCAGGCCGAAGATGATGTGCAGGGGTCGCTTCTTGCCATTACCCGACTTCGAGGGACATCGACATCCGACACCATAATGCAACCCGCCGATGGCATCCCAATATTTAAACGCAACTTCTCGTTCGACCAATTGCTGAAATCGGCTCTCGATCAGCGATCGGATTTGAAGGTTGCCGCCAAAGAACAGGAGGTTGCCAAAGCCAAAATCCGACAGCTAAAGGCAAACCGAGCATTTGAGTTTAGTCTCGAAGCAGGATATGCACACACCGCCGAGGTTACAAATGAATCGGCACCAGCCCCTGCATTAACCACCTACAAAGCAGGCATTACCATACCTCTAAAGTTTTCGAGTTTTAACCGTTCGGAGGTACGCGCGGCAAAGCTTGCTGCCCTGCAAGCCGAGTTGTCGTATAGAGATATGGAGCAACAGGTGGTTGCCGATGTAGCCAAAGCCTACAGCAGCTACCTGAGTGCAGAAAAGCAGCTGGAGCATTACGGACATGGAATAGTGGAGAATGCGGATAAGATACTCCAAGGTCGAATTTACTCGTACCAACGAGGCGAAAGCGGACTTATTGATGTCCTCGCTGCCCAACGCGCCTACAACGACCTGCGTAAGGATTACGTTGAGGCGCAGTTCCGATACGCATCGGCTCTAGTGGAGCTGGAGCGTGCTGTTGGTATTTGGGATATTGAATAGGTGTATATCAAGCACTATTTTTAATAGAGTAATAAAGCCAGAGGAGTTACAACTTCTCTGGCTTTTACATTTAAATTAGGTTGATGCTGTTATCGCTTTGGCTTTTGTTAGTTAGGTTATCAATCGAATTGTAAAGGAGATAATTAGAGGTGTTTTTAGAGGCGTGATATCTGTATGGTTTGATAAATTGTTTGTGGATGGCAAAAGGATACAAGCAGGATAACTTGTGAATAATTAACTAAATAGTAGTGGTAGTAAAGCTGCCAACTGGGAAGGAAGGCTGAAATAAAGAAAAGTAAAGGGATGAAAAATGAATAATGGGCGTAAACTTAGGGAACGGCAACAGTAGTAGAACGGCTCGGGTATGAGCGTCGAGTAGGCAAGGGCATTTCAGTCCAAGCCTCTCACAGAACCGTACGTGACAGCCTCCCGTGATACGGCTCTTGTTAATCCAATCATCAACTTGATGATTGCGTTTTATCCATCCTAATCGTTTCTAGATTCCTAGATTGTTAGAACTTAAAAACTTGATTAACCTAACCCCTTCGCTCCACTTCCATTACAGAAGTTTCGTCACTACTACGGGTTAGTCCGTTACAAGCTACTGTTTTGATACTCCTATGTTTCTCTTAACACCAGCAGCCTGTTTCCCATGTTCCGTATAAAAGCCCGAGTACTGTTCACGCCACCTTAATATCGATTGCCGCATAGCCAGTAAACAGGTTTCCGCTATGCTGAGTCTTATCCGTACGTAGATTAGAATAGTTTTGGCAATGGGTTGCTATCACAATACGTCATAAGTGGTTCACTTGCGTTCGTCTCCAGTACTCTCACCTGATAGCTTACACTACTTTTTCCCTGTCCGCTCAACACCGGGGCTTTTGACCCAAGCACCGCAGGGCGGTTTGTTGGCTGCTCCTGAAAGCCGCCAACGGAAGACCAATCCTACGTTCTCTTTGTTAAATGGCTTCTCCAGCCTGTTCGCTCGACCTCGACAGCTTCCTTTACTCAATACCAAAGTGGGCTTCCATGTCTTATACAGCATTCAAACAAACAGAGTCAGTTTGATTCATGGCACACCTAAGCCGAACGGGGGGGTGAAATTTGACAAGAAAAGAGGTGGGCTATCGGAAGGATAGACACCGCCTAAAGTACTATTGGGTAAGGGTTGTGATATAATCGAAGAATTTGCCCAATTCGCTGTAGGTGTGGGGGCGACTGTATTCTTCTTTTGAGGTTAAGGATTTGTGGGCATTTCTCTTCGCCAGCTCGAAGTCTCCATTTAACTTGTTGGTAATGTATTGGTGAAGCCCCTTTGATCTTAGGAAGAACTTCTCGGTTTTTTCATACTCTGGAATGAACCGCTTGAGACTTCGTTCCAAATCGGAGTAGCTGTTAAATTTGGATGTGGTGTATTCGAAGTGGTAGAGGAACCAGAGCTCGAGGCAGCGTTCGGTTTCGAAAAAGAGCACCTTGCTGGTAAGTCCCGCTTTTTTACTGCCAAATTCCTTGCTGTGATACCTAGCCTTTAACTTTTCGTACTCGGCCTTCTTTTTATTGTCGGCCTTATTGTCCATATCGATGAGACATAGGATTATAGGGGCGTATTCTTTAATGGATTTTTCGATTAAATCGCTCAGATACTTAGCCCCTTCGGAATGCTTTGGAATACCTGGCTTGATATTTATACTAACTAAGCTTTTGAGGGACAGCATGTAGTACTGCTCGGTAATGCCTTCGCCAATAACGGCGATGGATATGCGCTGCTGTTGCATTTTACGTTTTTGCCCCATCGGTTACTCCTCCAAAAAAATTGATCCGGTGGCCGGTTTAGCCCCTAAACGGCCTGAGCGGTAGGCGTTGTACAGGGAGATGTTTTTGTGGAGGCCAAAGTCGGCTGCTGAGTAGAACTCGGAGGCAGCTGATTGCCGACTTTTTTCGGCAAACCAAACCATATCGCGACGGATGAAATCCTCGTCGAGGAGCAGCTGGTTGTGTGTTGTTACGATAAGCTGTGCCTCGCTGGAGTTGAGCAAAAAACTTGATAGGAAGTGGATTAACAGATCGTAATGGAGCTGATCCTCCACCTCATCGACCATGTAGATGTGGTTGCCAGTGACCATATCGTATAGCTTGTTGAGCATGGAGAAATACTGAATAGTACCAAGCGACTGAAACTCCTTGTCGAGTGGGAATTCGCCATTTTCCGTGGTATGGGAAAATTGGACATTCTCCTTTTTACCGCTTAGAAGGCGTTCCTTATCTTTAGGTGAGATTAAATCGTTTTTAGAAATAGCCTCGATAATACTTTGAGGTAATTCGTTATTTTCCTCGACGATGCTAAGGTTTGATATGTTGAAATCGGCCTTTTTAATTGCGTTAAGGAAGAATCTTTTTTTACGATCGTCGGAAAGAACTGATTTGGCAATTTCGACAAGCTTCTGTGGCTCGACAACGTTGTGTACGGTATTTTTAAGCCACTGGTAAATGACCATAAAGGGGTCGGCCTCGACGGTGACCTTGGCAAAGGTGGAGAGTACGGTATGGTTGTGCAGGGTGTTGGCTTCTAGTATATTTTTAGCCTTAGCCGAAAGAGCAAGCGTTTCGCCAAACTCGATTTTTGGAGTACCCTGCTGGTCGGATATGGTACGGGTATAGAATTTTGAAAGGATACCGTTGGGGGCGTACTTTAACTCCTCGGAAATAACGTGCTGCTGATTGTAGGTTATGGAGTACTGATACTTAATGGTATTGATATAAAAAATGGCAGATAGCACAATAGGCTTACTGGAGCTGTTGCTATCGAGTAGAAAGGGGTCGTAGGTGATTGGCTCCTCCTTGCTTAATTTAGGGAAGAATAGGATCTGCCAAAGCTGCTGCATGGCAAAAAGCAGGTTGGTTTTACCGGATGCGTTGGCGCCATATAGGATAACGAGCTTTAGCAGGCGTAGATTGGGCTTTACCTCGTGGGTGAGGAGCTCCTGCGAAGAGGTGTCCTTTGAAGCGACAAAGGATAGGGTTTGCCTCTCGCGTATGGAGTAGATGTTTTCGGCAGAAAACTCCTGTATCATGGTTTGATGGTTTAAAATTGTAAACTTTTTACAAATATATAAGAAGAAACCAATAATAGATTGTTTTGTTCGCAACTATTTCTGCATAATTAAAAAGCTTACCAACCCAATTGAGTAGAGGTTACTGGAAAGATGGAAAGATGGAAAGATGGAAAGATGGAAAGATGAAAAGATGAAAAGATGAAAGATGAAAGATGAAAGATGGGAATGGAGGGGATGGAAGGCATCGGAATAATCGGATAGTAGAGACTTAGGAAGAGGTATACGCCGAACGGATGATTAGAACACTAATAACGCTGATTGGATGGATTGGCGTTGGTATTTTGGGTGATGTGGACGGGTTTTTAAGGTGATGGGAGTGAGTGTGGGACGGTATGGTTAGAAGTTTTTTTGTATGGTAGCGGCCAGAGGCCGGGAATACCCGAGCTTAGCGAGACGCTACGCTCAGCACGGGGGCTATGGCTACAATCGCAATTATTACAACTCCGAAAAGGAAGTTGAATAGGATGCGGCGGCCGGTGCGGTTATTGTCGTAGTACATTATGCATTGTTTTTTTCTATAATATCATCAATTAATGTACTAATATCATCAAAACATTTATTTAAGTGGCTGATAATGATATCGTATATATCATTTTTAGCATTATCAACTGATTTACTTTTTTCGTATTCAAATTTTATTGTCATATCAAATACTGAATCACCCAAAAAGACTAACATTGAATAATAGATTGGGTTTAATGAAGATATAACTTTAGAATTACTTTTAAAATGATTTTCAAAAAAAACAAAAATTGAGTAAAATTTAGTTTTAATAATATCTGCTTGTACTTGAGTACTAATAGAAGCAGGTGTTGTTAATTCAACAAATTTAAATATAAGTTCCTTCTGAATGTTTAATGTAGTAATAGCATTATTTAAGTCTCTTTCTTCTAGAATTAATTCCCATTGTTTTTGGTTGGCTTGGTATTGCACCCAGAATGCCAAAAAGGTGAGGAATGCAGCGCCTATAGCAATGAATGGAGCTGTAATACCGCCAATTGTATCACCTATTTGACCTGTTTCGCTATAATCTAAACCAAACCAGCTGTAGTTTACAAATACTATTGGAAGAAATAATACTATGAATACAAATGCCAGAAAGCCGATTAAGGCATATTTGAATGTTTTATTTTTGAATAGATCTCTCATTTTAAAACGATATATATTTTATGAAATTACCTATAAGGAACATTAGATTTAGAAATTATAACGTGTTCAAAACCTTTTGAGTTAAGAAACATGCGTAGTGAAAATTCGGAACGCACATAGTCGTTTGTGGGGCCAATGATAATTTCACTTAGGGTTGTTTTAGGAAAAAAAACATCGAAATAAGGTATTAATAAACCATTAGACACTCTAAATTTTATAT
>CAXYUU010000253.1:0-5364 GCA_964292015.1 uncultured Acetobacteroides sp. | reverse complement strand
ATAAATAATAAGAAAGAGCGATGAGCGAAACCGACAAAAAGTGGTATGTCCTTAGAGCAATAGGCGGCAAAGAAAAAAAGGCCAAAGAGTACATCGAAAACGAAGAACGTAACCGAGGACTTTCAGACTTTGTTTCGCAAGTGCTTATACCAACTGAGAAGGTTTACCAGATTAGAAATGGTAAAAAGATCAGCAAGGAAAGGATACACTATCCCGGTTACATTCTTATTGAAGCTGTGCTAGTAGGTGAAGTTCCACACATTTTGACCAACATTACGAATATCATCGGCTTTTTAGGAGACCCTAGGAACCAAAATGCTCCCATCCCTCTCAGGACTGCTGAGGTGAACAGGATTCTTGGCCGTATTGATGAGTTAACAGAAGGTGAAGAGGAAATTTCTATTCCTTATGTGATTGGCGAATCGGTTAAAGTAACCGATGGACCATTCAACGGATTCAATGGAATCATTGAAGAAGTAAATGAGGATAAGAAAAAGCTCAAAGTAATGGTCAAGATTTTTGGCAGAAAGACTCCACTGGAGTTGAGCTTTATGCAAGTTGAAAAAGAGTAGTTAAACTAAGTAAAAACTGCTATGGCTAAAGAAGTCGCTGGACTTATTAAGTTGCAGATTAAAGGTGGCGCAGCAAATCCATCACCACCAGTAGGACCTGCATTAGGTTCTAAGGGTGTTAATATCATGGAATTTTGCAAACAGTTCAATGCTAGGACTCAAGAAAAGGCCGGTAAGGTCCTTCCTGTCATTATTACTGTTTATAGCGATAAGTCTTTTGACTTTATCGTAAAGCAACCACCGGTAGCTGTGCAGCTTAAAGAGGCAGCAAAAATTCAATCTGGTTCTGCAGAACCAAACCGTAAGAAAGTTGCCACCATTACATGGGAGCAAGTGAAGGCTATTGCTGAAGACAAGATGCCTGATATGAACTGCTTTACCTTGGAATCGGCAATGAAAATGGTTTCTGGTACAGCAAGAAGCATGGGAATTAACGTTCAAGGCGAATTCCCTCAATTGTAATAATAAATACTGCGTGCAGAAATGAGTAAACTTACCAAAAATAGGAAGCTAGCTTTATCGAAGATTGAGCCAGGCAAGGTTTACAAGTTATCGGAAGCAGCTGAATTGTTGAAGGAACTTTCCTTTACCAAATTTGATGCTTCAATAGATATCGACGTACGCCTTGGTGTAGATCCTCGCAAAGCTAACCAGATGGTTCGAGGCGTTGTGACTCTACCTCATGGTACCGGTAAGCAGACCCGCGTATTAGTACTCTGCACCCCTGATAAAGAGCAAGAAGCCACTGAGGCTGGAGCCGATTATGTAGGTCTTGACGATTATATTGCCAAGATTAAGGGGGGGTGGACTGATGTTGACGTGATCATTACTATGCCTAGCGTAATGGCTAAGGTTGGTGCTCTTGGTCGTATCCTTGGTCCTCGTGGTCTGATGCCCAACCCTAAAACTGGAACTGTTACCATGGAAGTGGGAAAGGCAGTTACCGAAGTTAAAGGAGGTAAAATTGATTTCAAGGTAGACAAGTTCGGTATAGTTCATACCTCAGTGGGTAGATTGTCATTTGAGCCTAATAAGCTTGTTGATAATGCGCATGAGTTTTTGAACACCATTATCAAACTGAAGCCTTCTGCTGCGAAAGGTACTTATATGAAAAGTATATACCTTTCTTCAACAATGAGCCCCGGCTTACAAATTGATCCTAGATCAATTAACGAGTAATTTTTTAACCTTGTTACGATGAGAAGGGAAGAGAAAAACGTTATTATTAACAGTTTAGCCGAGCAGCTCAAAAAATTTCCTCATTTTTACCTTGCTGATATATCAGGTTTAAATGCGGAAAGCACCGCAGCACTTAGAAGACAATGCTTTGAGAAAGAGGTTACACTTGTTGTTGTAAAGAACACTTTACTTCGCAAGGCGCTAGAACAAATCGAATTCCAAAGCACTGAATTATTCGAAGTGCTTAAGGGGTCTACTTCGATAATGCTATCTGAACAGAACAACGTTCCTGCAAAGCTTATTAAAGAGTTTAGCAAGAAAAACAAGCTTAAAAAGCCCGTTCTTAAAGGTGCATTCGTTGAAGATACCGCTTATATCGATGAAGCAAACCTTGAAGATTTGATTAACATCAAGACTAGAGAAGAGCTTATCGGGGATATCATTGGTCTATTACAATCTCCCGCGAAAAATGTTATTTCTGCGCTACAATCAGGCGGAAATATTTTATCGGGTGTTGTCAAGACCCTATCTGAGAGAGAAGAAAAGTAGTTTAGTCAAAATTTTTTAAAAACGAAGTAAAATGGCAGATCTTAAGAAATTTGCAGAAGAATTGGTTAATTTGACTGTAAAGGAAGTTAACGAATTAGCTAAGATTCTCAAAGACGAGTACGGCATTGAGCCTGCTGCTGCAGTTGCTGTAGCTGCTGCACCTGCTGATGGTGGCGATGCTGCCGCTGCTGAAAAAACTCAATTTGACGTTATCTTGAAGGCAGCCGGTGGTGCTAAACTTCAGGTAGTTAAGGTTGTTAAGGAAATGACTGGCCTTGGTCTTAAGGAAGCTAAAGATCTAGTTGACGGCGCTCCTAAAGCAGTTAAGGAAAACGTTTCTAAGGAAGAAGCAGAATCAATCAAAGCACAACTTGAAGAGGCTGGAGCTGAAGTTGAAGTTAAATAACATTTACCTACTAGTTAGGTAATTTGGGTTTAGAATCTAATATTTATTAGATTCTAAGCCTTTTTGTTGTTTTTTCTAACTTTAGTTCAACAAATCTTGAAACGATGTCTCTAAACAAAAACAGCCAGCGAATCAGCTTTTCATCAACGAAACATCAGAAGTCTTATCCTGATTTTCTTGAGATACAGCTTCAATCATTCAGGGATTTCTTTCAAATGGAAACCACGCCCGAAAACAGAAAAAACGAAGGGCTCTACAAGGTTTTCATGGAAAATTTTCCTATTACAGATACACGAAATAACTTCGTTTTAGAGTTTATCGACTATTTCATAGACCCGCCACGTTATGCGTTGAGTGAGTGTCTTGAAAGGGGCTTAACCTATAGTGTTCCACTTAAGGCTAAGTTAAAGTTGTATTGTACAGACCCTGAACACGAAGACTTTGATACCGTAATTCAGGATGTCTATCTAGGTACCGTACCTTACATGACCCCCAAGGGAACGTTTGTTATAAATGGTGCCGAGCGTGTAGTTGTCTCTCAACTTCACCGTTCACCAGGTGTGTTCTTCGGGCAAAGTGTACATGCCAATGGAACAAAACTTTATTCTGCCCGTGTAATCCCATTCAAAGGATCGTGGATTGAATTTGCTACAGACATTAATAGCGTGATGTTTGCTTATATCGACCGTAAGAAAAAGTTACCTGTAACAACTCTTTTACGTGCGATAGGTTATGAAACAGATCGCGATATTCTTGAAATATTTGATCTTGCTGATGAGATCAAGGTTTCTAAAGTGAACCTAAAAAAATTCGTTGGTCGTAAGCTGGCTGCTCGTGTGCTCAAATCATGGATTGAAGACTTCGTGGATGAAGATACCGGCGAGGTTGTATCGATTGAGCGCAATGAGGTGATTATTGACCGCGATGTTGTTTTAGAGAACGATCATATCGATGAGATTTTAGAATCGGGTGCAAAAACTATTCTTCTACATAAGGATGAAGGTATCAACGCCGATGTCTCGATCATCAACAACACCCTTCAAAAAGACCCTTGTAACTCCCAAAACGAAGCTGTGGTGTACATTTATAGGCAGCTTAGAAATTCTGAGCCACCAGATGAGGCTACCGCTCGTGATGTTATTGATAAGTTATTTTTCTCCGATAAGCGTTATGACTTAGGTGAAGTTGGGCGTTATCGTATAAACAAGAAGCTTGGTCTAAACATCGACTCTAGTGTTAGGGTGTTGACTAAAGAGGATATTATAAACATCATTAAATATCTTATTCAACTAATTAATTCGAAGACCGACATTGATGATATCGACCACTTGTCGAACCGTCGTGTAAGGACTGTCGGAGAACAGTTGGGTAACCAATTTAGCGTTGGTTTGGCTCGTATGGCACGTACCATTCGTGAGCGTATGAATGTACGCGACAACGAGGTATTTACTCCAGTCGACCTTATTAACGCAAAAACACTGTCAAGTGTTATTAACTCGTTTTACGGAACGAATCAGCTGTCTCAGTTTATGGATCAAACCAATCCACTTGCTGAGATGACCCATAAGCGCCGTCTTTCGGCACTAGGACCAGGTGGTTTATCGCGTGAACGTGCAGGATTTGAGGTTCGTGACGTTCACTACACGCACTATGGTCGTTTGTGTCCGATTGAAACTCCTGAAGGACCAAATATTGGTCTTATTTCCTCACTTTGCGTTTTCGCAAAGATTAACCATCTTGGGTTTATTGAAACTCCATACCATAAGGTTAGTGAGGGAAAGGTTAATTTTGGGGAAGATGGTCTTGTTTACCTAACAGCAGAAGAGGAGGCAGGTAAGATTATTGCTCAGGCAAGCGTTGAGTTGAATGAGGATGGTTCTTTTGCTACTACACGTATTAAGTCTCGTATGGAAGGTGACTTCCCTATTGCAGAACCAGAGCAGATACAGCTCATGGACGTTGCTCCAAACCAGATTGCGTCTATTGCTGCATCGCTTATTCCATTTCTTGAGCATGATGATGCCAACCGTGCTCTGATGGGCTCGAACATGATGCGCCAGGCTGTGCCGCTTCTTCAACCTGATGCTCCTATTGTAGGAACAGGTCTTGAAGGTGAAGTTGTTCGCGATAGCCGTACGCAAGTTGTTGCCGAAGCCGATGGTATTATAGAGTATGTTGATGCTGCTGAAATACATCTTCGTTACGATATGACTGAAGATGAGCGCTACGTAACATTTGATCCTGAAATAAAAATTTATAAGTTACCTAAGTTCCTTAAGACCAATCAGGGAACCTCTGTAAGTCTTCGTCCAATTGTTGAAAAGGGCGAGCGAGTTGAAAAGGGACAGGTACTTACGGATGGATACTCTACTGAACAGGGTGATTTGGCTCTAGGTAGAAATCTGAAAGTTGCATTCATGCCTTGGAAGGGTTACAACTTCGAGGATGCTATTGTGATTTCAGAACGACTTGTTCGCGAGGATATCTTTACGTCTATCCACGTAGATGAGTATATAATGGAGGTTCGTGATACCAAACGTGGTTTGGAAGAACTTACTTCTGACATTCCTAACGTTAGCGAAGAGGCTACTCGTAACCTCGACGAAAACGGTAGGATTCGAATTGGTGCTAGCGTTGAACCAGTGGACATTCTGATGG
>CAXYUU010000252.1:0-5368 GCA_964292015.1 uncultured Acetobacteroides sp. | reverse complement strand
CCCTGTTCCCTGTTCCCTGTTCCCTGTTCCCTGTTCCCTGTTCCCTGTTCCCTACTCCCTACTCCCTACTCCCTACTCCCTCAATCCCCCACTCTCCATCCGGATTGTACTTCAACTCCTGTCCATCTATAAACAGGGGAGACGTAAAGTTGTTGGTAAATAGTAGGCCTGTTCCCAAACCTTGAGGAACGGTTACCCCTAGCGATGCGCACCACTGCGCTATTGCGTTTAACCCCACGTTCGATTCCAGTGCAGAGGTAACCCACCATCCAATGTTTCGATCGGTAGCCAGGTCGATCCATTCGCTCGAACCAACCAAGCCACCATGCAAGCTCGGCTTAAGGATAATGTACTGGGGATTAATCTCGTCGAGAAGCAATCTTTTTTGTGATGGACTACTTACCCCAATAAGCTCCTCGTCGAGGGCTATGGGAATTGGCGTTTTGGCTATGAGGTTGGCCATTTCGGCTAGCTGTCCGGCGCGAATAGGTTGCTCTATAGAGTGAATGGTATACTTGGAAAAAAAGGTAAGTCTTTCCAACGCATTGGAGGGAGAAAAGCCTCCGTTGGCATCCAAACGAATTTCAAGATCGGCAGGTGAATACCTTTGACGAATATGCCGGATAAGGTCGAGCTCCTGATCAAACTCAATTGCTCCTACCTTCAGCTTCAGGCAGCGAAACCCCTTATCCATCTTCTCGCCAATCTGCCTAAGCATAAAGTCGTGTGACCCCATCCATATCAACCCGTTAATGGCAATGCCCGACTCTCCATTTGTAAAAGGGGTCTCCCAAAGAATATGGTTGGAGGAGTGCAAATCGCGTAACGCCGTCTCGAAACCGAAAAGAATGGAGGGATAACCGCGCAGCAGCTCCCTATCGAATCCACCATTCTGCTCCAATAGGCTACAGAAATGAACGATCCGCTCCTCATAGTTGGGTAAATCGTCGCAGCTTAGATTGGGCAACGGGGCACACTCCCCAACTCCGATACTATCCCCATCCTCTAATACAATAAACCACGACTTACGAGTGCTGTACACCCCTCGCGAGGTGCCTGCCGGTTGAGCAAAGTTGAGCACGTATGGTTTAACAGTAGCCTTCATTTATTGGATATTAGATATGAGACATGAGATTTGAGAGGTGAGATATTAGACGAAATTCAAGTAGCAGGTTCGACTCCCGACTCCCTATTCCCTATTCCCTACTCCCTCCCTATTATGCTATCGACAGAATCAATCCTGCACTATACAGAAGCACAAAAACTAGAGTCGAAAGTGATAGCTTTTTAAGGTACGGATCAAGCAGAGCAGGCTCCTTTATCAGAATAATCTCCTTAAGATCGCGTACAAATAGGTAAAGCGAAAGGTATGGAAGTAGCATCCAGCAACACTGAAAGTAGATGGCCGTATGAAGTAGCGCACAAAAGAATCCACCACCAATTAGCGAGAGATGGTAGAGCTTCGAGCGATTAAATCCTAGTCGGACAGGAATGGTTAACTTACCCGAGTTGCGATCGTTAACAACATCGCGCATATTATTTAGGTTCAACACCCCAACGCTAAACAGGCCAACTGCCGATCCTAATAGCCAAGCACCGAAAAACACCTGCTGCGTACTCAGAAAGTAGGTGCCAACAACGCCCGTTAGCCCGAAGAAGATGAAAACAAAAAGGTCGCCCAGGCCACGGTAGCCGTAGGCTTTCTCGCCAACGGTGTACTTAACCGCTGCGGCAATACAGCCCAGTCCCAACACTATAAAGAGAATGGTCTTCCATATCGCAATTCCCTTCGTACCGACGTATACGAGACAAAGTCCGGTAACCAGTGCCAGCAGCGCCATACCAACCATTCCTCTTCGCATCTGACTTGGAGAGATCTCTCCACTTTGCACCGTACGCTGAGGGCCTACCCGATGGTGGTTGTCGGTTCCCTTTTCCGAATCGCCGTAGTCGTTGGCAAAGTTCGAGAGCACCTGCAAAAACAGCGCTGTAACAATGGATAGTACTAAAATATCCCACCTAACCTGAAACTCGAAAGCAGCCAAAGCGCCTCCTAAAACTATGCTCGACAACGCTAAGGGTAACGTACGCAGACGCGCCGCCTTAAGCCACGAATTAATGCTAGCCAATTGTTCTTCTTTTTATGATTCGACCAGCAAAGGTAGAGAAAAGGTCCGATTAATGAGTATCGCAACACAAGTATCGAGCTATCACGAGTTCGATGTATACATCCGATCTCGGTTCCCGTATCAGCGATACCGAATAATACCTAAAAAGATTAGAATTAGCACACCTCATTACCTGCTGAAATAACGAAAGCGCCACCAGAATTACATCCGATGGCGCCCTTATATGCTATGAAAAACAGTAGGGTTCTCATCCCCTATTCTCTATTCCCGTCTAACTTCTCACTAATGCCCTACTTATTCAGCAGCTCCAACACTTTTTTGATGTTTTGAGAATCGGCCTTACTACAGATCAGCAGCTGGTCTTTCGTATCAACAATCACCAAATCCTTAACCCCTAGAGTAGCGATAATCTTACCCTCCTGTCCTAGAATGATGTTATTGCTCGAGTTTACCTCTACAACCCTACACCCCTTAACAACCGATCCATGCTCGTCCTTTTCAAAAACCTCATCCAGCGCGGGGTAGCTGCCAATATCATTCCAGCCAAAATCCACAGGAATCACAAAGGTATTGTCAAACTTCTCCATGATACCAAAGTCGATGGATATCTTTTCGAAGGTGCCGAATAGATCGTTGAGCTTCTTGCCGGCATGATCGCGTTTTGCATCACCAAGCTGGGCTATTTTATCGAGCGTTGCGGCATGCTTAGAAAGATACTTCTCAAACGCCTTGCGCATGGTATTTATGCCAAAAATAAACATCCCGCTATTCCATAGGTAGCGACCCGATGCCACATACTCCTCGGCTCGCTGCAGATTTGGTTTTTCCCAAAAGCGAACCACACGTGATGGCTCGCCGATGTAGCACTCCTCGGTTTCGAGGTACCCGTAGCCAGTTTCCGGCTTATTTGGCTTGATCCCTAGCGTAACAATGGCCGAGCGATCTACAGCAACCTCGGCAGCTGCCAAAATACGCTTGCAGAAGTTCTCCTCGTTCTTTATAAGATGATCCGAAGCGAGCACCACCATTACCGAATCGGGGAATTTTTCGCCGAGAACCATCGACCCAAAACCAATTGCAGCAGCTGTATCCTTAAATAGCGGCTCTATTATAATATTCTCAACCGGAAGCATTGGTAGCTCCTGTGCAATTCCATTTGCCTGTATAGCGTTGGTTCCAATAAATATACGCTCGGCTGGAACAATGGGCAGCACCCTATCAACGGTCATACGAATAAGGCTGCGCTCCTCGTCGATGAGCCTAAGCAGCTGTTTCGGTCTCTCCTTGGTAGATAGTGGCCAGAAACGCTCGCCCGAGCCTCCTGCCATAATGAAAACGGTTAATTGCATAGCTATCAATCTTTACTATTTGTACAGTACAATAATTGAGGGGCTAAGGTAGCGAATTTGACGCGAATTGACATCCTTAAAAGGGGAGATATCCTTGGTCTCACTTTTGGAAACCAACAAAAGCCCCATTGTATGGGATCATGACGCACCAACTTAAAGTCGGAGTAACCAATCAAGTCATACTAAGTTTACGACTAATATAATTGACATTCAACACGCTGTTTTTTTGTTCAGCTTTCATGATTTGCTTCACCGACATTCCGCTCGTATATTGTGTGTCGCGATACCATTGAGGCTAGTTTGTTGCAAATGAAAGGAAAAGCAACAAACAAATAACAAACGAAGCTAAAACCATTCACATTAATGCCAAACGAAACCTCTGCTTTTTGCTTTTGAGGTCAGTTTTTTCAAAAACGTCCCGATTATCGTTAATATTAAGCTAAATAGGTTTCGTTTCTTATTTAGACAAATTCCAAAACTCGTCGAATTTAAAATTATGGCGTCGAATTTCATTTTTACCCCGACGTGTTGGTTTCATATGCCATCGCTTGCTTTCAGATGCAATCGTTTGATTTCGTTTTGTTTTTGTCGATGTTTCATATGCGATCTCTGAGCTTCATATGCTTTCGCTGTACCGTAATATGGCAACGTAGATGCTCTTTGGTTCGTCTAAAAGTAATTTAGTCGATCTGTTGAGGTCTTTTGTCCATCTAAAAGTAAAATATGGCATCTCTTGAGCTCTTGACGCCAACTCTTGAGCTCCAGATGGCATCTAAAAGTATAATATGGCATCTATTGAGGTCTTTTCGCCATCTCTCGAGCTCTAGACGCCATCTAAAAGTAAAATATGGCATCTGTTGAAGTCTTTTGTCAATCTCTCCAACTCTTGTCGCGATCTAAAAGTAAAATACGCCATCTGTTGGGGTATTTTCTCCATCTCACGAGCTCAAGATGGCATCTAAAAGTAAAAACTGCCATCTTTTTTCCAGCTTACTCCATCTTCATTCCCATTTCCCTTATCAAATTCATCTCGAAGAAAATCAGGTAAAGAAAAGTCTTTGATATAAAGGGCAAATATTTAATCTAATACGGATACTAGAATGAAGAACACCAACATTATACGCCTATCACTTTTTATAAGCCATTTGCCAAAATTATTATATACATCATCTTGTAGCGAATGCATGTAAATGAGAAATTTAAACAAGAAGAGCCGCAAATTTGCGGCTCCTACTTGTATTAATCTGTTCAATCAGTAAAATCTGTGTTCTGATACTACTCCACCTTGGGCAAAACTAAATCCTTCTCCGAAAGGTTTATCTCCATATCCAGCTTAGGCCAATCAATACCAAACGACTGGTAGTAATACCCGGCCTCGCTCGCTTTCGAGTAAACATTATCGACCTTATACTGGAAAATACACTCGTCGCTGAGTACCAAAAAACCGTGGGCAAAACCGCGTGGGATAAATAGCTGACGTCGGTTTTCGTCGCTAAGCTCTACTGCAACGTACTGTCCGTAGGTTGCTGAACCCTCACGAACATCTACCGCCACATCAAAGACACTTCCGGTTACCACCCGCACAAGCTTAGCCTGTGCAAACTCCCTGGTTTGTAAATGAAGCCCTCGCAGCACCCCCTTCGTCGATTTAGATTCATTCTCCTGAATCCAACCAATTTTTCCAATATGCTGTTCAAACTCCGACTGCTTGTAGCTTTCCATAAAGTAGCCACGTGCATCGGCAAATACCGTTGGCTCTATGATGAACACTCCGGGGAGTGTGGTTTCTGTAAATTGCAATATTTTAGTATTTAAATGTTAGGCTGCGGGAATCGAAAGTCGAGAATCGGGAGTCGGAAATCGTAATCAGTGAGCGGAACGCGAAAACCA
>CAXYUU010000251.1:0-5396 GCA_964292015.1 uncultured Acetobacteroides sp. | reverse complement strand
GTATATTTTTTCGCCCAGAAGAATTTCTGCTTCAGGGATGTTGGGCGTTATCACGCGTACTTTTGGGATGAGCTCATTCTTCAAGGTCTCTATGGCATCATCCTGTAGTAGCTTATCACCCGAGGTGGCAACCATAACAGGGTCGAGCACGATGTTACGAATGGGGTAGGCCGAGAGGGTTTCCCGTACTGCCCGTATTAGCTCCGAGGAGTGTAGCATCCCAATTTTAATGGCATCGGCACCGATATCGTCGAGCACCGATTTAATCTGACCCTGAACAAATGCGGTAGGAATGGGGTGTACGCCGTATACGCCAACCGTATTCTCGTCGACAACGGCTGTGATGGCCGATGTGCCGAAGCAGCCACAGGCCGACATTGTTTTTAGGTCGGCCTCAATACCAGCTCCGCCGCTGGGGTCGCTCCCCGCAATGGTGAGTACGCGTTTGTATTTCATGATGTATTGCTGTTAGAATTAGGTTAGCGAAAGGTATCGATTTAGGGTATTGTGGTACATTCTAAAAATGTTTGAAGCCAACGTTGCCAAGCGGCACCTCGCTTCCGTTGCTCATCCACCGTATATGGGGTTCTCCATCGGTTATGGTGTCTATTGGGGTGAGCGGTCGGTTGAATGGCACGGCAAAAGCGGTGTTAACCCTCTCGAATACTTCGGGGGCAACGGTGCAGAGCAGCTCGTAATCTTGGCCACCAGCCGCCGCCAATTCTACAGCGTTCCACTGCTGCTGTTGGGCTACTTGGCAGAGCGTCCTCGATAGTGGCAGCTGGTTGAGATGGATTATGGCGCTTTTGGTTGAGGCCTTTAGTATGTGGCCTAGATCTGATGCTACCCCGTCGGAGGTATCCATCATGGCATGCACTTCGGGAATGGCAGATAGGAATATCCCCTCCGCTATTTTTGGTTCGGGCTGGTGATGCCGTTCGATGAGGTACTCGTGATTGGCCGATGGGGGGAGTTGGTGCAGCAGCACCTGAAGTCCAGCCGCCGAATCGCCCAGTTTTCCGGTAACGCAAACCACATCGTTGGCCTGTGCCATACCTCTACGGCGGGCGGTTCCCTTAGGGCATTTGCCAAATACGCAGACGTTAATGGCAAGCTGCTTTACCGATTTGGTGGTGTCGCCTCCCAGCAGCGGGGTGCTGTACCTCTGCGACAGCTCGTAGTATCCCTTCATGAAGGCGTCGAGGTATTCCACCTCTATGTCTGCCGGAATGGCAATGGAGAGGAACGAGCCGGTAGGGGTTCCTCCCATTGCGGCAATATCGCTAAGGTTTACTGCAAGCGCCTTGTGCCCCAGCTGCTCTGGCGTAATTGTCTGACGCAGGAAGTGAACATCCTCCATGAGTAGGTCGGTGGTAACGAGCCAATCTTCGGTGTCGGAGGCAGGTATGATGGCGCAGTCGTCGCCGATGCCCACCATGCTACTGTGCAGCAACGTGCCGAACTGTGGTGAAAAGCGGTCGATAAAACCAAACTCTCCAATATCTTTTAGCTTCATAGCGTTCTTTTTTGGGGGTAGGCCTAAATTTCAAGTATCACGTATCACGATTTACGTATCCCGACCGAACCGCTTACGCACGAATCGATAGTATTCGGGGGTGGAGTATTCTTTCGCATATCTCATGGTGTCTTTTAGTATCACGTATCACGATTTACGTATCACGCCCGTACCGCTTACGCACGAATAGATCGCATTCGGGGGGGGCGGAGTATTCTTTCTCATATCTCACGTCTCATGTCTCACATCGCACATCTCACAAAACCTTCCTCTTAAGCTGCTGTGCCGCCTGTTGAGGGTTGGGTGCCGAGCAGATGGCCGAAACCACGGCAATGCCGTTGGCTCCAGCCTGCATGATGGCTGCCGCATTGTGCAGGCCAATACCTCCAATGGCTACAGCAGGATGTTTGGTAAACGACATCACCTGGGCAATGCCCTCTAGCCCAAAGGGGAGGTTGGTGTCGGTTTTGGTAGGGGTGCCAAATACGGGCGAGATGCCAATGTAGTCGACATCCAGCAGGTTTGCCGCTCGTGCCTGCTCCATCGTCTCCACCGAAAGGCCAATTATTTTGTGGTTGCCTAGCAGCGCCCGAGCCGTTGCGTAGGGCATGTCGCTTTGGCCAATGTGCAGGCCATCGGCATCGGCGGCAAGTGCTACGTCGAGGCGGTCGTTAATGATTAGGGGGATGCCCAGTGGTCGGAGCGTGTGGACCAGCCGTTGCGCTAGCTCGATAAACTCGCGGGTGGAGCACGATTTCTCGCGTAGCTGCACCATCGTTACGCCTCCCATTACGGCCTGCTCTACGATCCATTCTATGTCGCGACCGTTAGCCAGCGATCGATCGGTTACCAGGTATAAGCTTAAGTCTAGCATAGGTGCTGGTTTGGTTGTTTTTATTGTATCACGTATCACGATACAAGTATCACGACACACGTATCACGTATCACGACACTTGAGGGTGGGGGGAAGGTGATCTTGTGTCTCTCTGGATTTTCATCCGGTAACTTTCACGAAGTTCTCCTTCCGTTTAACTTCCGTCTAACTTCTAAACGTTTTCTCCTCCACCTTTGCCTCCTGTGCCAGCGTATCGCCCGAGAGCAGGTATAGCTCGTCGAGGAAGTGGAGCTGCAGGGTTCCGGGGCCTGCCGATTTTGCCGCAGCGCGTTGTCCGGCTACGCCCATCACGGTCATGGCATGGGTGGCGGCGGCCATCGCGTCGGGGTTGATGGCCGCAAATGCCCCAATAATGGCGGTGGCGGTGCAGCCCATTCCGGTAACGCGGGCCATCATGGGCGATCCGTTGGCAATGGCAGTTAGCCGAGTGCCGTCGGTAATATAGTCGGTGGCACCACTAATAACCACCACGGCACCTGTTTGGGTGGCCAGCTTTTTGGCCGCCTCTAGCGCCGAGGTTGATGATTGGGTGCTGTCGACACCCTTCGAGGTGGCATTTTCGCTTGCCATGCTCATGATTTCGGAGGCGTTGCCCCGTATGATGGTGGGCTTGCAGCGGGTTAGAATGAGGGCGGCTACCTCGTTGCGGTAGGGCGTGGCGCCAACCCCAACCGGGTCGAATACCATCGGGATGCCCATGGCGTGAGCCGCAACTCCGGCAAGGAGCATCGACTCCACCCACTTATCGCTGAGGGTTCCCATATTAACTACCAACGACGAGGCGATGGCCACCATATCCTCCACCTCTTGGGGGGCATGTGCCATAACCGGCGACGCGCCGATGGCCAGCAGGGCGTTGGCCGTACTATTCATCACTACGTAGTTGGTGATGTTGTGCACCAGGGGCGCGATTTGGCGTACCAGGTTGAGGTCGTTTGCTAGGTTAGCGGTATCCATGGGGTGGTTCTACTTTTTGGTGGCACAAATGGCAACGTAGTCGCCGCAGTCGAAACCGGCAATCGGCTCTTCGGTTACGTTGTTGGAGTATATGGGATGCTTGGTGAGCGTTTGGGCAAACTGGAGCTCGGTAAATCCGGCGTTGGCGAGCATCTCCACCTTTTGGGTGGTGGTACGCCAGCGGGCAATGTGTACCAGCTCGATGGGGTAGGGATCCTGCGGATGCACCCCTTCGAGTAGGGGGTGATCCCACGTGCCAACCGCCTTGGCCAGGTTGTAGAGCAGGGCGTAGGAGCTCTCCTTGGGTACGTCAATTACCACAATCCGTCCACCGGGACGTAGCGCGGCGTAGGCCTTGTCGAATGCCTTAGGCAGGTCGGTGATGTAGCTGGGGGTGCCGTTAAATAGCACTGTGTCGTAGCACGACGTGCCAAAGCTGGCCTCCTCGGCGGTGGCTATGGCTACCGTCATGCCTCGCTTGCGGGCTATTTCGGCCATTCCGATAGACGGTTCGATGCCCTGCCGTACCGTTATGCCGTACTCCTTTTGAAGGAGCATCTCGAACAGGCCGCTACCGCAGCCCACCGAGAACACCTCGCCGGCATCCTTCAGAAAGTGGGCTACCAGCTTCAGCTCCGAGTAGAGCACATGGCTATTGTTTAAAAACCAAGCATCGTATTGGCTTGCGTACTGGTCGAAACTTTGGTTATCCATCGTTATAAAATAAAAAAGCCGCTTCATATAGTATGAAACGGCTTGTATTTGAAATAGGAAATATTCTCAAAAACCCGTTTCCCTACGCTGTCATTACACAGATCAGGTTCATGGGGTATTATCTCAGCCAAGCTAGTTGGCACCCCCAACAGTGGCGGCAAATATAGGTGAAAAGGGCGTAGGTTGTTCGGGATATCGAACATTTATGTGGGCGCAGGCCTACGGGGCGGGTGGATGTGCTACCGGCCACCTAGCTACCAGGAGATATCGGTGAGGCTATTGCCCTGGCGAACGCGGGGTTGTCGGTTTCGGTGCGACGATCAACCCGCGCTGCCACTTTGGGGGTGTTGCGGGATCTTGAAATGGGGTGTTCCAACTTTTGCAGAGCAAAATATCGACGGGTGCCTTCGTTACTTGGGGTATAATCCCGAGCGGCCGTTGCGTAAGGGCGCAAAAAAATCCCCATCCGCGGTGGATGGGGATTTTGCCGGATTGTGCTACCCTTTTTTTTCTAAATGTCCTATTTCGTACTCCGAGGTTAGCATTATGCTTTGACGTTGGTAGAATGCGTTGATCTCGTCGATCCGCTCGATTAGCTGGTTTAGGTTGCTTTGTGGGGTAAAGCTGAGGCGCAGGCAGAGGTACTGCATGAACTCGTGGAGTGCGGTGCCGAGCTTTTTTATTAGGGGCTGTAGGTTGATTGGCTGCTGGTGCTTGTGGCATTCGCAAAACTCGGCGGTCGATCGGCTTAGCTGCTGCCGGTTTTTGCTAATCTCCTCGATCCATGCTTCGGCCTTTATGCTTTCGATGGCTTTCGCTAGGGCCGGTTTGCCCTCGATGCTTTCGAGCAGCAGGTCGGCTACCGCAGTTTCGTCGGTGGTGGGCTGGCGGAAGAGCTCCCATCCTGCCAAGCTAAAGGCGCCGACGGTGGCGGAGCCGGGATTGCGCAGGGGGGAGGCGCGGCGTCCGGCACAGGGGTCGGCGTACTCCATTAGGCCAACCAGCGCGGTGTTGAGGCAGTCGGTGGCAACCACCATTTCGGTATTCTGCCGGTTGTTCATAATGAGCGCAAGCGTATCTTCCACCGATACCAGCTGGCACTCGATTTTGTGGATGTACGGATTCAGGTCGCGGTTTGCTGTGGTGGCCGCATTTTTGGCGGCTACAGCTAAATCGTTTGCATAGCTAATCTTCTCGCGTATGCGTAAGTACATGTAAAGATGGGAGGTAGGCATATTTAAGGTATTAGTTAGGGTTTTAAATATACTAATAAATGAGTATGGTTGGTTGTTGTGGAAGGGAGAATTGATGGTT
>CAXYUU010000250.1:0-5398 GCA_964292015.1 uncultured Acetobacteroides sp. | reverse complement strand
AGAAGAATTCAGAATTAAGCAAATGGGAAAAAAAGGTTCTATTACCCTGCTGTTTACTGAATTTAAAAACGTTCCTAATGATCAAAAAAAAGAGATTGGTCAAAAGATCAACGTTTTAAAAGATGCTGTTCAAAATAAAATAAACACCCTGAAAGAAATTCTTGAAAATAAGGATGAAGAGGGTGAAAAGACAGATATAACTCGTCCAGGTACTCAAGATCAATTAGGTTCCAGACACCCTATTTCGTTGGTAAAAAACGAAATGATTGGTATTTTTAAAAAGTTAGGTTTTTCTGTTGCAGAAGGTCCTGAAATTGAAGACGACTGGCATGTATTTGGTGCGCTGAATTTTCCACCAGAACATCCAGCCCGAGATATGCAAGATACTTTTTTTATTGAGAAAGATCCTGACATTCTACTTCGCACTCACACCAGCTCCATTCAGGTGCGTACCATGCAAACTCAAAAACCTCCAATTAGGGTAATTTGTCCTGGAAGAGTATTTCGTAATGAGTCTATTTCATCTCGTGCACACTGCATCTTCCACCAAATTGAAGGCTTATACATAGACGAAAATGTATCGTTTGCAGACTTAAAACAAACTCTTCTCTACTTTGCTAAGGAACTGTTTGGCGAAAGTGTAAAAATTCGACTACGTCCTTCATACTTCCCGTTTACCGAACCATCTGCTGAAATGGATGTATCGTGTAGCATATGTGGTGGCAAAGGCTGTAACGTTTGTAAGCATACCGGATGGCTCGAAATTATGGGTTGCGGTATGGTCGATCCAAATGTACTTGAAGCATGCGGTATCGACAGTAAAAAGTATAGCGGGTACGCATTTGGTATGGGACTAGAGCGTATAGCTATGCTCAAGTACGAAATTAAGGATTTGCGACTCTATTTCGAAAACGATGTTCGCTTCTTAAAACAGTTTAGTTCATCGCTATAAGCGATAAGCATTGTACAAAAGAAAAAGGCTGCCAAATTGGTAGCCTTTTTCTTTTGTATATACCTGACAACAAACATTTATCTTAAAAAAACTTCACACCTCTACTCACTAATTTCAATATCAAATGTAACAGGCCCAATATGCTTATACATTGCCGAAACTCCGCAGTATCTATCTTGAGATAAATCTACAGCTTTCCTAATTTTATCCAAATCAAGATTTTTCCCTTTAAACCTGTAAACAATTTTGAATTCGGTATAAACTACCGGATGCTCCTCTGTTTTATTCGACTCCACCTCTACCGAAAATGTGTCGTATGGCATTCTCATTTTATTGAGAATAGACACTACATCCATAGATGTACATCCTGCCAATGCTAAAAGCATAAGAGCTTTAGGTCGCGGACCTTTATCTTTACCTCCAACCTTCTCGTCAGCATCAATAACTAGCTTATGTCCGTTCACCTCACCTTCGAAGGTCATCCCCTCTTGCCAATTAAGAATTACTTTATCTGCCATTACTATAAGTTTTAAAGTAATTACAAAATTACTACAACAATGTTTAATGGAAGGTGACTTTTGTTACAGAATGAGAGTTTAGATGTTAACTAGTAGATGTAAATCTAGAGAGATGAAAAGATTAGATAAATCACCTATGACTCTTCTATTTAAAATAATCTTCCAGGTTCTGCGAACCTATCTACCCCAAGATGTTTATAGGCTAAGTCAGTTACTTCACGTCCACGAGGTGTACGTTTCAAAAATCCTTCCATGATTAGAAAAGGTTCATAAACATCTTCGATAGTTCCGGAATCTTCGCCTACTGCAGTAGCTATAGTATTAAGTCCAACAGGACCTCCTTTAAACTTATGGATTATAGTGGTCAAAATTTTATTATCCATGTGGTCGAGACCGTACTTGTCTATATTGAGTGCTTCAAGGCAAATACGGGCTATCTCTACGTCAATAAAGCCTGTTCCTTTCACCTGGGCGAAGTCGCGAACACGACGAAGCAGCGCATTTGCAATTCTTGGGGTACCCCGACTTCTGAATGCAATTTCATAAGCTGCATCTTCCGAAATGCCAATATTTAGAATTGTCGAAGCACGTTTTACAATTTGCTGTAGCACTTTTGAATCGTAAAATTCAAGATGACACTGAATTCCAAAACGAGCACGTAATGGACTAGTTAATAGACCACTTCTAGTAGTTGCTCCAATTAATGTAAAAGGATTAATTGATATTTGTATAGATCGAGCACTTGGGCCTTTATCTAACATTATATCAATTGTATAGTCTTCCATTGCAGAGTATAAATACTCCTCCACAACAGGCGAAAGTCGGTGAATTTCATCGATAAAAAGAACATCACCCTGCTCTAGGTTGGTTAGTAATCCAGCCAAATCACCTGGCTTATCGAGTACAGGACCCGATGTAATCTTCAGATTAACATTAAGCTCCCTAGTAATAATATGCGCAAGGGTAGTTTTACCCAAGCCTGGAGGCCCATGTAGCAGTACATGGTCCAGTGCCTCGCCACGCATATTAGCTGCTTTAACGAATATCTTTAAATTTTCGACAACCTTATCCTGGCCACTGAAATCTTCAAACTCCCGTGGACGAATCTCTGCTTCTGATTCATTTTCGATATTTCTTTCTAATCTTGGATCAAATGTATCGCTCATTTTACAATCCTAACTTCGACGAAATATCCAACATTGCCTTAATCGACTTTACAGCCTTTAAGCTTACTGCTTCATCAACTATAACTTCAGGCTGTTCGTATAACAACGTATTATATAACTTTTTGAGGGTAATAAGCTTCATAAAGTTACAGTCATTACATCCACAGGTAGAATCAAGTGGAGGTGCTGGTATAAACACTTTAGCTGGACTAGACTTACGCATTTGATGAATAATTCCAGTTTCAGTTGCCACTATATACTCTTCTGCTTCGTCCATCGACGAAAACTTAAGCAGTTCGGCTGTAGATCCTATATGATCGGCAACTAAAAGAATTTGTTTTTTACATTCTGGATGTGCAAGTATCTTTGCTTTAGGATGTTCTTTCTTTATTTCCAAAATACGTTCTAGACTAAACTCCTCATGTACATGGCAAGCTCCATCCCAAATAACCATATTACGCCCCGTAATATTCTTAATATAGTTTCCCAAATTACGATCAGGACCAAACACTATTTTAGTATCAACAGGTAAATTTTGAACTATTTGTACTGCATTACTCGAAGTACAAACAATATCGGTTAACGCCTTTACATCGGCAGTGGTATTCACATATGAAATAACGGTATGGTCGGGATACTGCTTAAGAAACTCTGCAAAATCTTCGGCTTTACAAGAGTTGGCCAACGAACAACCCGCATTCATATCGGGAATAAGTACTTTTTTTGATGGAGAGAGAATCTTTGCAGTTTCTGCCATAAAATGGACACCGGCAAATACAATAATATCGGCATCAGTTTTTGCTGCCTGTTGCGAAAGAGCTAAGCTATCGCCTACAAAATCGGCAATATCCTGAATATCTCCCGTTTGATAGTAGTGAGCCAGTATTACAGCGTTTTTTTCCTTTTTGAGTCTAGAAATTTCGGCCACCAAGTCGAGGCTGCTATCAACAGGAGCATCAACGAAACCCTTCTTCAAAACATCTTCTCTTATAATCATTATTATTCTTTTCTTTTTAAAAAAAATGAATGATGTAAATATTATCCTGTTAGCTCTGTTGGTAACTCAGACAATATCCTTTTGCAAAAATCAGAATTTAAACTCTAAAAACAATGTATTAACAGCTAAAAGCCCTAACCTATCTTTGACAAACAGCATTTTCCAAACTTTATCAACAGCTGCTCATAACATGAATAGTTGGTAAAAAGTTTCACGTTCGTACCCCATAAAAGTAAGCTAACGTTGTTTATATCGGCTAGCTTGTTTTAATAACTATCGCTTTGATTTAACACTCCTATTTTGGCTTGCTTTATTTTTACGAGAATACCAAGTGTAAGTTATGAAAACTAGTTGAGCATAGCTCATATCTTATCAACAAAATGGGTGTTAGCTTTGGAGTGTGTTAATAACTGTGAATGTCAAGTAGTTTGATAAATCCAAGAAAAAGAAATCAACACACCTCAAAACACAGATTTTAGAGATTAAACAGATTTTTGATGATTTTATAGAGTGGAGGTAATATTTAACTTCAAGTGTCTAATTATGAATACTTAATGATGGGAAAGGCAACAATAAATGTTACCAACTTGAATATAAAACATTGAATATAAAACATTGAATATAAAAGGTTACTATTTTTATCTATGTATCTATAAAACACACAACTGTAAGTTTATAAAAATTTATTACTCCATTTCTAAAGGTGAGTACTTATAAAATGCTGAATAGAGTATGAATAAGATTATAGGTTGCAGTTATACCTCTTCTTTCGAGTATCTAATCTTCTCCGTGTTGATAAACTCCTAGTAGATACTTAGTTTTACATATAGGATACAGTGTTGTTTAGTTAGCAGTAAAAATTTTCTAACACAAAGGTAACTAAGTACATTCAACGTAACACAAAGTAGAATTCACCATCCCTTGTGGCACTTTGTAGTTAAATACGGTTCTTAACTTAACAACATTGATATAGGATATGAAAGTCTTCTGTTTTCGCTAATATAAACAGCTGTACTTTTTTCTGCGAAACCTCTGTTTCTCTATGTACTCCGTATTGATAAATTAGAGGTAATACCCTCTGAAATTCACAAAAAAAGGCGCCATAGGCGCCTAATATATTGATGCTTACATAGTCTAACGACTAATATCTAGCATCTAATGTCTTTTTTAACATGGTATCTTATCTATTCTTCCTTGATGTCTTCCACCCTCAAATTCAGCATTTAGGTAAGCATCTACGATGGCTTTTGCCTCCTCGAAGGTAATAAATCGTGCTGGAAGAGTACATATATTAGCGTTGTTGTGCTGCTTAGCTAATGCAGCTATCTCCGGAATCCAGCATAGTGCCGAACGAATACCTGCATGGTGGTTAAGCGCCATATTAATGCCATTTCCGCTACCGCACATTGCTATACCAAACTCCAACTCGCCTTTCTCTATTGCTGTAGCTAAAGGGTGCGCAAAATCAGCATAGTCGGCACTTTCTTCAGAATATGCCCCAAAGTCTACCACTTCGAATCCTAATAGTTCCAAGTACTCCTTTACCTTCACCTTCATTAGGTAGCCTGCATGGTCGCTGGCCATCCCCAACTTCTTATTTTTCATTGAGTATATTATTATACGTTCTTTGTTGGGAGACAAATGTAGCGATTAATATTTGTCGCTACATAGGAGATGGTAGACTTTAGATTACCGGATACCAATCCTGAATATTTAGGATACAAAGGGAGTGCTAAATATTGTAAGATAGCCAGCCAAAGACTAT
>CAXYUU010000249.1:0-5421 GCA_964292015.1 uncultured Acetobacteroides sp. | reverse complement strand
AACACCAGTGTGGTCAGCATTACGCAAACCGCGCTTAACGTCATACTTTACAAATAGATCATTCTCAATTTGTGCAGCCTCTTCTGCTAAGTGTGTCCAATTAGAAAACTCGCTCATTGTTATTGGTTTAGACTGTTACACTACTTCTGACTTTTCTTAATAAGATTTAGCGCAGAACCTGCCTTAAACCATTCAAATTGGTTTTCGTTGTAAGTTTGTGCTACTTTAAAAGATTCGGTAGTCCCATCATTATGATGAAGAACTACTGTGAGATTCTTTCCTTCCTCAAATGACTCAAGTCCTAATACATCTAAAACATCATCCTCAAGAATCTTATCATAATCACCTTTATCAACAAAAGTGAGAGCAAGAATGCCCTGCTTTTTAAGATTAGTTTGATGAATACGAGCAAATGACTTAACCAAAATTACTGTGACCCCTAGGAATCGAGGCTCCATTGCAGCATGTTCGCGCGATGATCCTTCTCCATAGTTTTCATCACCAATAACAATCGACATGTAACCAGCATCTCTATATGATTTAGCAGCATCTGGAACAGGCACATACTTATGATCTATCTGACTTTTAACGCTATTTGTATGCCCGTTAAACGAATTAGTCGCACCAATTAGCATATTCTGCGAAATATTTTCGAGATGTCCACGATATTTAAGCCAAGGACCAGCCATCGAAATATGATCTGTAGTACACTTCCCTCTTGCCTTAATCAGTAGCTTAAGCCCCTTTAGATCTGCTCCATTCCATTCTTTAAAAGGTTGAAGAAGTTGAATACGTTTCGAAGAAGGGTCAACAGATATTACAAAAGAAGAACCATCTTTAGATGGAGCCTGATAGCCATTATCTTCCACATCAAATCCTCTAACTGGAAGTTCAAATCCTATAGGATCATCAAACTTTACCTCTTCGCCATTTTCATTTTTAAGCTTATCTGTTAGCGGGTTAAATTTCAAGCTGCCCGCAATGGTAAGCGCAGTAACGACCTCCGGCGATGCCACAAATGCAAAAGTATTGGGGTTACCATCATTACGCTTGGCAAAGTTGCGATTAAACGAGGTAAGTATCGAATTACGGTCTCCCTTATCAGCATCATGCCGTGCCCACTGACCAATACAAGGGCCACAAGCATTTGCAAGAACAACACCGCCTATTTTATTAAACACATCAAGCAAACCATCGCGCTCCATGGTATAACGTATCATTTCGGAGCCTGGTGTAATTATAAATTCACCTTTTACCTTGATATTCTTTGCATCTGCCTGCTGAGCAATTGATGCCGCACGAGTAATATCTTCATAAGATGAATTGGTACAAGATCCTATGAGCCCTACATCGAGTTTTTCAGGATAATTATTGTCCTCAACCGCCTGAGCAAATTCAGATATTGGCCAAGCCTTATCAGGCGTAAACGGACCGTTAATGTATGGTTCTAACTCCGAAAGGTTAATCTCAACAACCCTATCGAAATACATTTCGGGGTTAGCCACCACTTCTGGATCAGTTCGTAAGTAGTCCTTTACACCGTTAGCCAATTCAGCCACCTGAGAACGACCAGTAGCATCAAGATATCGAGCCATATTGGCATCATATCCAAAAATTGACGTAGTGGCTCCCACTTCGGCGCCCATATTGCAAATAGTTCCCTTTCCTGTAGCAGAGATAGAGTCAGCACCCTCTCCAAAATATTCAATAATAGCGTCAGTTCCACCTGAAACGGTTAGGATTCCAGCAATTTTAAGAATCAAATCTTTTGCAGAAGCCCAACCATTCATTTTCCCGGTAAGCTTTACACCTATAACCTTTGGAAATTTGAGTTCCCAAGGCATTCCTACCATTACATCTACAGCATCGGCTCCACCAACACCAATAGCCACCATACCGAGCCCACCTGCATTAACCGTATGGGAGTCGGTACCAACCATCATACCACCAGGAAATGCGTAGTTTTCAAAAACAATTTGGTGGATAATACCTGCACCTGGCTTCCAAAAACCAATCCCATACTTAGTTGAAACGGAGGCTAAGAAATCGTAAACCTCCTTATTGACAACCTTAGCTTCTTTAAGGTCGGCCGTAGCACCATCTTTTGCCTGTATTAGGTGATCGCAATGCACCGTTGAAGGGACTGCAACCTTTGCCTTACCTGCACTCATAAACTGCAGTAAGGCCATTTGTGCCGTTGCATCCTGCATGGCAACACGGTCAGGAGTGAAATCTACATACGCACCGCCTCTTTCGAAGGCTGCTTGAGGCAAATCTCCACCAACGTGAGCGTAAAGAATTTTTTCGGTTAATGTAAGCGGACGTCCAACTAAGGCTCTAGCCCTATCTACCTTTGAAGGTAGATTCTCGTATACCGCTTTAATAAGGTCTAAATCAAATACCATATCCGTCTGTTTTATGTTTAAGCCTAATTTCATCGTCTAAAAATACTTCCCAAAATAACGAAGCCGTTGATTAACCACTCATCCCCCTGAAAATACAGATCACTTGCGCCAAACATCAACTAAAATGGACGCAGGTCTGGTTTTACATTACTAGTTCCGCCTATGAAAATTGCATGTCATTTGTAAACCATTCATAGCTGATATTATGAAAAACCATAAGTTAAAACAGCAACATGACATAACAATCAAGAGCTTTATTAATGGTTAAAACTTCTTAATTTTAGTTTGGAAATATAGGTGTTTCACCTGAGAAATCCGATTATATGATAATTTTTTTGATGGCTTTCGAATAAAAATATCACAAAACAAAATACTTTTACCAATCTCACGTACATAAAAACCACCAACACTCACAATATATGCATATTAATCCCCATGTGTATTAATATTTTTTAGCATTTTCAATTGACATGAATGTATCATTAACGATAATACGGACCTATTCACAAGATTCCCTCCTAAATAAACGCCCCATTCTACTTCTATGAAAGTAGAAATTTTCAAATATTAAATGAATAGCATCTCTTAATAAATTTTCAAATGTGATTTTTTAGAGGAAGTACTGCATTACTTACTACTTCTTATAACATAACAAGTAAAGTACACCATATAACAGGAGCACTATTCCGTTGTTGATACTTAGGTATACCAGACGAACACCCTTTACCTAAACAACTACGCACCAATACGATTAACTCTTTTAACAACATGCGCCCATCTGTTATATTACCCTATAACCACCCTTTATTTAACTACAGTGCAAGATAAAAGTAGTACATATGTGGTACATAAAGTTTCCTTTGCACAAACTTCTAATATATGTGTAATCATGTCCAATAGACCTGCACTACATTCTTTTCACATTCCAGTTATGGGAGTAGCCTATACCATCGACTCTCCATTAAGAGTTGCTGAGTTTGGGATTTCATCAGTTATTTCGCTGGTAGATGACATGTTGATGGAAAAAATGCGCGAACTATACAGCAAAAAGTTTGAGCTTCCATTTTCACCAATTACATCTACCGATTTTGATGCTCGCGCAAAACGCATTACCTCCTACCTTAACATGGTAGATACAATTGTAAAATCGAAGGTTGAAGAGCTGCTTGCAAAAAAGTCGAAAATGGACTTAAGCCGATTTTCAGATTACCTCCCCAATACCTCTGCCATTAAGATGGAGTTAAACAGGGTAATTGAAAGCAAAACGGCATCGACCAAAGAATTTTGGAATAGGCTCAAAGAAAATCTTTCAACAGGGCTTATCGACGTCAACATCATGACCAAGGTGGATAGAGAAAATTACCATCATGGAGAAAAGCTTGGTGACGAATTTAACGATGCACATGCTGCTTTAAGAGGATTTGCCCAAAGCAGCCTAGCTTCATCTATTGTTCTATCTGCAGGAATGAGCCCGAGACTATACGGTTACATCGAATCGTTCGACGACTTTTATCCAAATGAAAACTTTGAGCTGAAAAAGAAGGTTACCCTGAAGGTGTCAGATTTTAGATCGGCACTTATTCAAGGCAAGTTTCTTGCAAAAAAGGGTATTTGGGTATCAGAATACCGGATTGAATCGGGATTAAACTGTGGTGGTCATGCCTTTGCTAGCGACGGACTACTTCTTGGACCAATACTCCAAGAGTTTGCAGAAAACCGTGAGATGCTGGTAGAGTCGACAATTGAGATGTATACCAAAGCACTTACCGAAAAAGGGAAGTTTGTACCAACAACACCTCCAGAACTAAAAATTAGCGTTCAAGGCGGAGTGGGCACACACGAAGAACACCAAATGCTAATCGACAAATTTAATGTCGACTCGGTAGGCTGGGGATCCCCCTTTCTACTTGTGAAAGAAGCAACATGCGTTGATGACGATACCCGAAAGAGGCTGGCTGACGCTCGAGAAGACGACCTCTACCTTAGCAACATATCACCCCTTGGAGTAAAGTTTAACACCTTAAGAGGAAGTTCAAAAGAGGTGGAACGCGATATGCTAATTGAAAAGGGAACACCGGGGAGCTACTGCCCGAAACACTACCTAGCGCTCAATAAAGAGTATAGCACTCGCGGCGAATGTACTGCGTCTATTTCTTTTATCAAAAAGAAAGTTGAAGAGCTTAAAGCGAAAAACCTACCCAACGTTGAGTACGCCAAAGAGTATACCAAGATTACCGAAAAATCGTGCATCTGCGTAGGTTTAGCAACATCAGCATTCATTGAGCATGGCATTGATGGCGGTAAGGATTACAAAGGAATCACCATTTGCCCAGGTCCCAACTTGGCCTACTTCACCAAAGAAGTTTCGCTCAAGGAGATGATTGGACATATTTATGGAACCAACAATGTTATCGAAAGAACCGACCGTCCGCATATGTTTATAAAGGAGCTTACACTATACGTGAGCTACCTCAAAAATAAGATTGCAGAAAGCACCTCCGAATTAACCGCAAAGGAGTCGAAATACTTCCACACGTTTAAGGAAAATCTGCTGAAAGGAATTGAATACTACAAGTCGTTTTACTCCGAGTCAACTAAGGAAGGGAAAGAATCATTAAAAAGCCTTTTGGACGTTGAACATGAGGTAAGCAGCATAGCTTAAGATATCCGTAACTAATAAAGAAAGGGCACCCGAGGTGCCCTTTCTTTATTCTATATAAATACCATACTTCACTAAAAGTCCGAGTATACCAGGATAAGAAAACTTTGCCCCTTTTACTTTATTCTGATCAAGCTCTACAATATACCCTTTGGCCGTACGAAAGTCTGCATTTTGAAGGTCATTCCTAATGAATGAAGCTTGGCTAAGATCGCTACCATCGAAGGAGGCGTTTGCCAAGTTACACTCCTCGAAGATGGCTTCCTTTACTGAAGAATTCCTAAATATTGCCCCCTTTAAACTCCTCTTTAAAAAAATAGCGTAGTCGTGCACACAATCGGAGAAGGTTACCGCAGA
>CAXYUU010000248.1:0-5421 GCA_964292015.1 uncultured Acetobacteroides sp. | reverse complement strand
GGTCGGGACGAGCCGGAACGTTCGTTTCGGAACCGTCCGAGGGGTCGGGACGAGCTGGAACGTTCGTATCGGAACTGTCCGAGGGGTCGGGACGAGCTGGAACGTTCGTATCGGAACCGTCCGAGGGGTCGGGACGAGCTGGAACGTTCGTATCGGAACCTTCCGAGGGGTCGGGACGAGCCGGAACGTTCGTATCGGGACTTCCCGAGGGGTCGGAATACCCCAAAATGTTAGTACGATTAAAAAGATGATTAGAAATTCAAGTAATACAGCTGGCGAGCGCCAGTGACCCATGCAAGCAATAAGCAAAAACTTGATTTCAAAGAACGCTTTGTGCCAGATAAAAGCACATCAAACCGCCCCCAATATAGCTAAACATAATTAACATTCAAATATTTTTGGATATTTTTCATCACCTGTTCAGCAAGTTGATCGACATACGGGAAATAGCTACCCTAAGCCACCGTCCGCTACTGTTTAGCTGTAGCTCCGAAATAACGGCAGAATGTCGTAATGAACCTGCGATGGTTGGCGGGTCGAAATGCGGGGCGCAGGTACGGCGATGCTGATAGAAAAGCAGCGCACGCATTGCCAACCGTTAGGCTGCGTATCGAATGGTAAAAAAAGCACCCTGCCAATTCGTACACCTCCACATAGCAGAAGAGACGCCATATTTGCACCTCTACAAGTATATTCGAAGACCGATTTTCGCTATTCCGTATCTTCAGCACCTCTCCACACGACATCAACGATCAGACCTTTTATTCCGAGCTGAATGCGCGCGCTTCTTATCGTTAATTTCGGTGATCTTCTCAAGCCCCTCCTTAATTAAATCGTGGAGCGACTCTCCTAGGATAAACATGTTGGTAGCAAAAAGAAGTGGAATTCTGTTACTGTCTTCTGCATAATTCCTCTTCGAATTTTCGATAGCCTCCGATATTTTAAAAATATCCCGGGTTGTCTTAATCCCACCCCTTACTTTTCGTCCAACGTATGTCTTAAATTCGTTGCTGATTTTTCCCTCTTCCGATGGTACCACAAAATCATCCGGCTTATCAACAAAGTAGTGGTAGTAGTGCCACACCTCGATGCACGAGTTGCTAACTATTAGGTCTATATTTTCTTGCTCACATTGTGCCTTAATCGACACCAGCTGGCTGTAAAACACATCAACATCCGACACCAAAAACAGCCGATCAGCCAATTCAGGCACCTCCGGATGAATTCCTTCTTCGCGCTTAATCTCGATAGCCTTCTCAAGGAGCCTCAACGGCTCGTCGCCGCTATCGTGAATAACCACCTTTATTTTGCTGAATATGGCCTGGTTCTTTACAATAATGGAGTAGTAGTCGGGCTCTCGTCGCTGGCCACCACAAATAATGCGGTAAATCGACTGGTCTTTATCTCCATCCTGTTTCGTATAGCTTCTGCTGTTGGGAAGCAAAGGTTGATACCCGTCTAGCGTCAAATCGGGACGTTCAACGACTTTTTCCTGACTCTCCTCAAGATTGCTTAGGGTAATACTCTCCTCATCCTTTTGATACTTACGCATAGCTGCTCAAATAGAGAATTAGTCCTTTAGCTCCATTAAGTTTCCCAAAAAGGGGATTGCACCATACCTACCTGCCAAATATCCCTTTTCGATATCAATAGTGTTGTGCTCCTTGTAATCGTTAAGCGAGTAGAGCTTAGTAGCTCCGTCGTTCTTCTGGCAGAACCACACCTCGTCGGCTCTGATATCTTTTTGGTTAAGTAGATGGCATTCGTGCGTGGTGTAAATAAGCTGCCCTTTCGAGTTTGGATTCTCGGTAAACAGCTTTAGAAATGCCTTTATCAGCATCGGATGGATGCTATTCTCAACTTCATCAACCAGAAACACAACCGGTTTGTCCAGCAGCATCTTCATCATTGGAATGTAGGTGAGCAACCTCAACGTTCCGTCAGACTGCTGGTCTGTAGTCATTACGCCCTGATAACCATCAATTCCTTTTTGGGTAAAGAGAAGTTCTTTTACAACCTCCTGGTTATCCTCTTTGCTTATAATGTATTTTGAGCCTCCTCTTGTAACTCCAACAGCACTTGTATTACCTTTTAAATCTCCAATTATGGTATTTCGAAGATTAACATCATCATCCTTTCTAAAAACATCGGACAACAGCTGCTTGCCTACTTGTAAATTCTCAATTCCAACATCGAGCATTTTAAATACGTCTGTTGAAAATTTTAGCAACCCCTTATCTCTATCCAGATTTTCTATCAGCTCAAAAAATTGAGGAGCATCTAAAGTTAGCGGTATAACTTTTAAGTAGTCCTTAAACCAAGTATGTGCTTTTTCGGCATATTCCGAAAATATGACAGGAAACTCATCGTTCAAAGCCAGTAAGGACGAAAAAGGATTGCGATTGATAAGCTTACCTACAGATTCCTTGTTCTCATAATCTCTCAACTTTCCGCTTTCGTCAAAAAAACTCACCACTAATTCCCCATCTATTCTCTCAAAAGAGTAAACGGGAACATCCTCCACCTTGCCTAGCCCCGAAACGTAAAGCTCTTCCTTTACTATACCGATGTCATTTACCTGTATCGAATAAAAGAAAGGCGTAGAGTCAATAATAAGCTCAACACTTAAAGCTATTGGCAGGTGATTTTCTTCACCTGCCAGCTTAAATTTGCTTTCTGCAATATCCTGCCCATCAATAAAATCCTTTTTAGTTGCCAGCTTCTTTAAAAACGTCAGTGCTTTTAGCAAATTTGACTTTCCAGAACCATTTGCACCATAAAGGGCAGTTTGCTTTAACAGCGGTAGCTGGTTACTGGTGTAAATATGATGTGGTAGCGAACTTCTCTTGGGATTAGGCAATAAGTTCAGCTCTGTTTCCTCAAAAAAGGAGAATATATTCTTGGCGGAGAATCGAATAAGCATAGCTCTTTATTTTTATTGGGTGCAATATAAAGAATAAATGATTACATGTTATTGTTTGCGTGATATTTTCACGGAAACAATAACATTTCGAATTTAAAAAAACCCCAGATAGCAGAAGAGACGCCATATTTGCGCCTCTACAAGTATATTCGAATGCTTACTTTCTTCTCCGTACCCCTTTGCTTAAAATCGGCAACCTAGTTCAGCAAAAACCTCTCCACCACCTCGGCCACGCCGTCGTTCATGTTCGAGGCCACGATGTAGTCGGCCCTATCGCGCAGCTCGGGGGTAACGTTGTCGACCCATATGCCTAGGCCGGCATACTCCACCATGCTAAGGTCGTTGCCCGCGTTGCCCACGGCAATAATTTGGCTCTGGGCAATGCCCAGCTTCTGCGCCAGCACCGCAATGCTGGCCGCCTTGTCGATACCCTGCGGCATCACCTCCAAAAAGAAGGGTTTCGATATCGCTACGCTTAGATCCTTACGCTCGGCTTTAAGCACCTGCTCAACCACCTTTAGGCGATCGGGGTCGTCCAAAAGAATGCACTTCACCGCCGAGGCCTGCACCTCGCTCTTGAAGCACGGCACCAGGTGGTGCGGCATTCCGGTAAGATGCGTCTCCACATCGATGTACTCCGACTCCGTTTCGCTAATAATACCCTTACCCGAGTAGGTGATAATGTGCACGTCGTGCATCAGGCTAAAGTCGTGAAGGCTATGCACCTCCTCCATGGTAAGCGCCCGCTCGAAGATGGGCTGGTTAGACGACATGTCGGTAATTACCGCACCGTTAAACGAGATGATGTACGACCCGAACCGTTCGAGCTCGAGCTCGCGGGCAAAGGGCATCATAGCGGGCGTAGGCCTTCCCGATGCCAGCACCACCTTCACCCCGTTTTCCTGGGCCTTCATCAGCAGCTGGTGGTTTCGTTCTGAAATTTGGTGGTCGTCGGTAAGAAGGGTATCGTCCAAGTCGAGAACGAGCATTTTATAGGTCATAGCAGTTCTGTATACAATTAAAAGCTTTTCGCACACTTACAGGGATGATATTCAGCACGAGTACACTATTAGTACACTGTGGAAGGTTTTCCATCTCCGTGATAAAACGTTGGCAAACAGTCCAAAAAAAATCCCCGATGAAACCATCGAGGATCTTTGCTTGGTACCCAGAGCCGGGATCGAACCGGCACGGATTGCTCCACAGGTGTTTGAGACCAGCGCGTCTACCAATTCCGCCATCTGGGCATGTTGCCCCGTACTCAAGCGGTGCAAAGATAGAAATATTTTATAGCGTAGCAAGCGCTAATCTCCAAAAAGTAGATTAATGCAAAGTTTATTAACTGGAAAAATCAGATTGATATAAAGTGCAAATACAAAAAACCTTATATGCAGCAAACCCACTAAGTGCAGATATAAATATTTACATTTGTAGTACACCATAAAAAACACGGTATGCAAATCAGCAGTTTTAAAGCGGGCAAGACAGTTCAACGCTTTCAATACAAAAGTTTTGAACCAAACGTCATAAACCAGCTGTGGCAAGTTGACAACCCAGAACTGTTACTACTGTTGAGCCAAGCTGACATAAAGCTTGGCGAATTGAATGCGTTTTCGCAACTTATCCCTGATGTTGACTTCTTCATACAAATGCACGTCCTCAAAGAAGGCACAAAAAGTAGCCGCATTGAAGGCACACAAACTAATATAGACGAAGCCGTACAAAAAGAAGAATACATTCAACCCGGAAAATACGACGACTGGCAAGAAGTTCAGAACTATGTGCAGGCAATGAATGAAGCCATACAGAATTTGGAAACGTTGCCACTCAGCAACCGATTGTTGAAACAAACTCACCAAACACTTTTGCAAGGAGTAAGAGGTACGCATAAGCTTCCGGGAGAGTTTCGCCGTAGTCAAAACTGGATTGGGGGAAGTAGCTTAGCAGATGCAGCGTTCATTCCACCACACCAAGATAGCGTGGACGATTTAATGAACGATTTGGAAAAGTTCATCCACAATCCAAATCTACCGATTCCGCATTTAATCAAAATTGGAATAGCCCATTATCAATTTGAAACCATTCACCCATTTTTGGATGGTAATGGTCGTATTGGCCGACTGCTCGTTACGCTATATTTAGTAAGCAATAAGTTGCTATCCAAGCCCACACTTTACCTGTCCGATTTTTTTGAGAAAAACAAATCGTTGTACTATGATAATCTAACAAGAGTCCGATCGCACAACGTTTTAATACAGTGGCTTAAATTTTTCCTCGAGGGGGTACGCAGCACATCCGAAAACTCAATTCAAACATTCAAAGACATCATAACATTACGACGTGAAGTCGAAGACAAGATTATCTCATTAGGCAAAAAACAAGCTTTAGCAAAATCATTCCTTCAGTATTTATACAGCAAACATACTACTGACACAAAGAACACGACTGAAAAATTGTGTATAAACATTACTACGGCTGCAAAGTTGATTGTCGACTTT
>CAXYUU010000247.1:0-5434 GCA_964292015.1 uncultured Acetobacteroides sp. | reverse complement strand
AAACGAAAAACAACCGTAACGGTAAGGTATAAAATCGAATGCTTTAACCGACTGTGCACGGGTAAACAGAAACAGGTATTTCTGCAAACTTTTTGCAGTTAATTGCCCATCAAACACTTCGAGTAAAGCCAGTAGTATTTTTCTTCTGTAATATAACATGTTACAAAGTTACAAAAATATATTTATTGCTCATCTTCACATACCCTCACCTCTCCACTCATCATCTTCGGCAGCAGCGTATCGCGGGTTTGGGTTAAGGTGCGAATTTGGGTTTGGTTACATTCTATTTTATCAATAATTGAATTAAATTCTATTTCATAAATTTTAATTTTATCAACTGGAGGTATTTTAAATGAAACACTCTTTAAACCTTCAATTGTCAAAGCTTCTTGCGTACTTCCGATTGTAATTGCAGCAAGTTCGTCTTGTCCAATTTTAGAAATTAGCCATAAATAAACTATTGAACTTGGCAATCCTTCAAAATCTTTAAACCAAGTTAGATTACCATCTTTGAAATAAAAATTATCAGATTTTCTTACCCTGTATGCAACACCCAAAGTACCTACAGAAGTCATTAATATATCTCCTTCTTTTGGAGAACCAAACTTATTATTTATTTCATTGAATCTTTCATTGGAAATAAACAATTCGCTATTTGTCGAGCCTGTTTTCCGTAATTCTATAATTTCTTTACTCCTATAGAATGGAATTCCTGCCGAAACATATTCTGAATAAAATATCCGTTTACTCGAAGTAATTGTAAGCAATTCTCCCAATCTTTTTGTTTCCCACCTCTCTTCCGCTTCCTCTACAAACCATTGCCTAAAAAGTGTTTCTGCCAATTGCTCCAGTGTTTTGTTTTGGCGGTGCAGCAGGTCTATCTTATCATCTAAACTGCTAAGAATAGAGGCAATGGCGGTTTGTTCGGGGAGAGGGGGAAGTGAAATGTCAATTGCTTTAATTTCTTCGAAATTAATATTTGGTTGTGCAGACTGTCCTGACATGTTATTCACAAAATCAATAACACTTTTTTGTCTTAGATAATAATGAATAAACTTTGGCAAAGCTTTATTTTGGTCTAATCTAATTATTGCTAATGCCTGATTGGTGTTTGCAGGTAACATTTCTTCGGTAACTAATCCATTTTTACCTAGAAATATTCCTGCCATTGAATATAATATGTCATCTTTTGCCAATTGTGAACGTCTTAATTTTTGATGCATTTCTTCATCAATAAATACAAAAGTAGATTTATCTATTTTTCCATCATAACTAACGGCTTCGGATTTTATATAATTTATTCCTCTATCAATAAATTTTCCACCTAATGAAGATGGAGTAGTTCCTTTTGTAATTAGTTTAGTCAAGTTTCCAAGTTTTACCTCTTTCCACCTACTATAAAACTCAATCCCCACTCTGTCGATATGTTCTTTAAGGGCAGGTTCTTTAATGGTGTGGTAATCGAGCATGTCAATATTATAAGGTAATTCTAAATCGTCGAGTTTTACGCCTAACTTTAAAACATCGTCGTAGTTCAGATTTTGTCCTTTAATAGCCATATCAATATCCGAGGCATCGCGGTAATTGCCTTTAGCACGGCTGCCAAATATATATGCTTTATCTACTTTAGGATTAGTAGTTAATACCTGTTGAATTTTCTCAATAATGGTGTCAGATAATCCGAATTTCATGTGTTTACAATTAATTTTTTATAGGTCACATGGAACTCGCATATAAACATTCCCTTGTGTATTAAGGTGTCTTTGACGTGCTCGTTTCATCTATTAATCTTGTAAAAATTCTATTTGTAGGCGGGCTTGGAGCTGTATAAACATAGGGAAGTATAATTCTGCAATATCTTCGGCAATTTCATCGGCCACCTCTTCGTCGTATGTATGCACGGTTTTAATGCGGCTATTAACCATCTCCATCCACAACTCTACGTTCTTTGTTAAACCTCTACTGGCAGCCAGCTTAAAGGCATCTCTACTACCTTGTATGTCGGTTACCCCCTGATCGACATAAAAATCTTTTATTGTATTCCATGCCAGCTCGTATGTATATTCAAAAGCCTTTATCAAACCTTGCTCTTCGAATTTATTCAACTCACCATGATCCATAAACTCCTGCAATTGAGCTAATGCTTTACGGAAATTATTGAAGCGTTGCTTCCATCTTACCTCTTTATTGTCCATAGGTTGGTAGTTTAATTTTGGCCAAATTGTCCGCTATCTTTTTATTCAAATCGGCCTCTTCGGCAATTTGTTTTTCCAGTTCGGCTTTCAGGCTGGTAAAGCGTTCAACAAAATTAAAGTCATCCTCTTCGTCTGCCAGACCCACATACCTGCCGGGCGTAAGTACATAGCTTAATTTAGCAACTTCATCTATAGTTGCTACTTTGCAGAAACCGGGCACATCTTCGTAATCACCATCCGGATTGCGCCAGCTATGGTAAGTTCCTGTAATCAAGTCGATATTTTCTGGAGATAAGTCCCTGTTTTTGCGGTTTATCAAAAAGCCCATATTTCGGGCATCAATAAACAGTATTTCGTTTTCTCGCTTACGGAAATTGCCGTTGGTTTTGTTGCGAGACAAAAACCACAAGCAGGCTGGTATTTGTGTATTTAAAAATAGCTTGGTGGGTAAGTTTACAATACAATCCACCAGTCCTTTTTCTATTAATGCTTTTCGTATATCGCCTTCGCCAGTTGTGTTGGTGGTTAGTGCACCTTTCGAAAGCACAAAACCGGCTTGCCCTGTTGGCGCTAAGTGGTACAAGAAATGTTGAATCCAAGCATAGTTGGCATTTCCGGCAGGTGGTGTGAGCTGTTCGCCCAATACCTTCCAGCGTGCATCGTCGCGCAACAGTTCGCCACTCCAGTCGCTGTCGTTAAACGGTGGGTTGGCAATGATATAATCGGCTTTCAGGTCTTTGTGCAAGTCGTTCAGAAACGAGCCTTCGTTATTCCACTTCACATTGCTGCTGTCGATACCACGGATAGAAAGGTTCATCTTTGCCAAACGCCAGGTTGTTTGGTTACTCTCTTGTCCGTAAATTGAAATACGATCGGTAGGATTTAGTTGAGATGCAATACCTTGTGCACCTGCACCTTTTTTCTTGTAGTAATCCTGATGTTTATTGATGAATTTTTCGCTTTGCACAAACATTCCACCGCTACCACAACAAGGGTCGAACACTCGTCCTTCGTAAGGTTCAAGCATTTCGACTAGTAATTTTACAACGCTCTGAGGCGTGTAGAATTGCCCGCCTTTTTTCCCTTCGGATAATGCAAATTCGCCCAAGAAGTATTCAAAAACTTGTCCTAATAAATCTTTGCTTTGTGCTTCTTTTGTTCCCAATGTGGCCGATCCGACCAGATTAACCAAACCTCCCAAACTGGCTTTGTCCAATTTCTCTTGAGCAAATACTTTTGGTAAAACACCACGTAGCGAAGGGTTATCTTTTTCGATGGCATCCATCGCATCGTCAATATCTTTGCCAATGGTTGGTTGTGTTGCACGGCCTTGTATGTAATTCCAACGAGCAGTAACGGGTACAAAGAATACTTTCTCTGCCAGATACTCATTTTTATCTTCGGGGTCAGCGCCATCACTTATTTGAGCCACCAGATTTTGGTACTGTTCTTCGAAAGCGTCGGATATATATTTCAGGAAAATTAAACCTAAAGCAACGTGCTTATATTCGGCAGCATCCATATTTTTACGGAGCTTGTCGGCTGCTTTCCATAGTTTTTTTGCTAGTGGCTCTTCCTGTTCTGTCTTTGCTGTCTTAGCCATTTTATATTTTTCTTTTTTTTATTCAATCAACTAAAGCACAAATATAACAATTTGGCACGGGAGCGTAAGTAATATCGAAGCTCTTTTACAAGTCTTTGGTTTAAACGTTGGCATGTTCGGGCTTGCAAATGTGCTGCAATGCGGGGCTGGTTTTTTTTCTTTTTTGAGGGTGGGGTGAAAAATGAAATTTATCTAATTTGTGCTATCCTATCAAAAAAGAAAATACGTACCTATTTCAATTTAATCGTAACTGTATCTGTTTGTTGTTGTCTTTTTACTTTTGTTTCCAACGGTTGGCGGTATGGGCAGCAAGCGTTGCTGATTTTCGTTCTCTCAGCTTGTACTATGGCTGTTGAGGCACAGTTGCTCCCACCTACCACTTCACAATGTTCGCTTAAGGCTTACTGCCATGCGGCTGTTGGGCTAAAGTAGCCGCTTTTCGGTGACGTTGTACTTATTATCTAAAAGAAATATCTTGATACGTGGCATTCCTTCAATAAGCTTGAGGTTTTAGATAAAACGGTCGAAATTCTCAGTTGAACTCTCTGTGTGGAATGTTGTATTCAGGCTATCGTACAGTCTCTAGTTGTTCAAGAATGAGCAGCCTTTGCAGGTTTTGCTGTAGCATACAGCAAAACAGCCGTGTGTACGGTTTGTTCATCTTGCATGCTCCTTTGCGAGAGGTGTTTTAAGTAGAAGCATAGAGCTTGGTTGTTGTTGAATCCGCCGAGCATAAAAAGCAGTTTGATTCCGTTTAGTTCGATAAGGGTGCTCTATTAAACCGTAGTAGAGCAGAATACGGTAGATGGTGTTTGACTGTGAGAAAGTTATCGCGGAAGATCTACCGATAGCGCAGCCGTATGCCTGCTTATATAGATTCGGCTGAGGCGGGTGCCTCAGCCGGATGGGGTGGTATCTCTAAAAAGGATTTATCTCTACAGTAGGTAAGGGGATAGTTTTTTTCCTGTAGCAATTACTGGAGATGCGGCCTGCTCAATAAAGAACAGTATTCCTATTTTTGCCAGTGCTGTAGCTGAAATTTGTTTTTGTCAATTTGCATAGTGCTTTTCTGAAATTTATTATCCTTTAATAAAAATACAGCTACAGAATCGGTGTTTGAAACTTTTGTTGGATTATCTAAATCTACGGAGTGATCTTTCTTTCGTTTCACGATATCCAGCTTTCCGTCTTTATTCATGTCTGTAATCCATGCGTCTTGAGCAAAAAAACAACCTTCATCGCCAAAGCTGTCCGAAAGCGTCTCTTTTGATTCGATTCTTTTGGTTGCATTATCCCAAACAAATAAATCTATGGCAGTCTCGTCATACTTACTTGGAGTTCTTACCACAAGACCGGTTTTGCTGTCAGATAGTTTTAATTTATAGCAGCTGTAAATGTTATCTTTAGGTCCATTGTCATCTTTCAGCTCATAAGTAAGGCTTTTGTCAAAGGCAAAATAATGGTAAAATGATTTATCTATTTTCTTACCTTGAAATTTGGTCTCTTTATTTACGCCAAATTGGGAGTAAACATGCAGTGTGTCTACTGAGATGTCTTGTAATGTACTCAAAAAGATGTTGGCACTATCTTTTTCGGCGGCCAAAGGCATACTTTTTCTCTGTTTGTTTGTTCAAGA
>CAXYUU010000246.1:0-5466 GCA_964292015.1 uncultured Acetobacteroides sp. | reverse complement strand
GCGGAAAGGAGCACGACATTACCGCCCAGGAGGAGGAGGCCGCCATTTGCGCCATCCTGCTGCACGACATTGGGCATGGGCCCTTTTCGCACGCCCTGGAGTTTAGCATTGCCGAGGGGGTAAGCCACGAGGAGCTCTCGCTGCTGATGATGCACCAGATGAACCGCGAGTTTAACGGCAGGCTTTCGCTGGCCATACAGATATTTAAGGATGAGTACCCCAAGCGATTCCTGCACCAGCTCATTTCGAGCCAGCTGGATGTCGACCGGCTCGACTACCTGCGCCGCGACAGCTTCTTTACCGGGGTGGTGGAGGGCGCCATTGGCCTCGACCGCATCATCAAGATGCTCGAGGTGGTAGACGACGAGCTGGTGGTGGAGGCAAAAGGCATCTACTCCATCGAAAAGTTCCTGATTGCCCGCCGCCTGATGTACTGGCAGGTGTACCTCCACAAAACGGTGATTGCCGCCGAGCAGCTGCTGATCCAAATATTTAAGCGGGCCAGGGAGTGCTTTGCCCAGGATGTCGAGCTGTACGCCACCGATAGCCTGCTCTTCTTTCTTCACCCCAAGTATGCCAACCGCGTATGCGTAGGCAATGCCGATGAGCTTGTTGCCCAATTTGCGCAGCTCGACGATGCCGACATATCGGTTTGCCTAAAGGAGTGGGAAAAGTCTAACGACTTTATCCTAACAAACCTATGCAGGATGCTCAACAGCCGTAGCCTGCTCAAGATTGAGCTAAATAAGCACCCCTTTACCGACGCTATTGTTTCCCAAAAACTGCAGGAGCTCACCGCCAAATTGAATGGCAAAAGCCAAACGTCCGAGTACTTTGTGCTAACCCACGAGGTAAGCAACAAAGCCTACAGCCCTAAAAGCCAATCGATAAAGATTCTCGACAAAAAAGGCACTTTAGAGGGCATCGAGATAGCGTCAGACGTGCTAAGTAGCACAGCCTTTGGAGGCGAAACCATCAAATATTTCCTGTGCTACCCCAAAACAACCTATGAGTTTAAATTTTAATTCTTAGTTTTGTGCAAATTTCTAAATAGCTTCTCATGGAGTTTACCGCTCAAATAATTGCAGCATTTCTTAATGGCGAAATTGAAGGCGACGCAGATGCCACGGTGACAACCGTAGCAAAAATTGAAGAAGCAACGCCCGGATCACTCGCATTTTTGGCCAATCCCAAGTATACACATTACCTGTATACCACAGGTGCCACCATAGTTCTTATAAATAAAGATCTCGAACTCGACCAGCCGGTTTCGAGCACCCTTATCCGCGTTGCCGATGCCTACGGGGCATTTGCCTCGCTACTGGATCTGTACCAAAGCTCCAAACCACAAAAAACGGGCGTAAGCGCTCAAGCATGCATCGAGCCCACCGCTAAGCTAGGCGACGATGCCTACGTTGGCCCGTTCGCCTACATTGGCGAGAATGTGACCATCGGAAAAAATGCAAAGATCTACCCGCACGTATATATTGGCGACAACACCGTTATAGGCGATAACGCCTCCATATTTGCCGGAGTAAAGATTTACCACGAGTGCGTGATTGGCAACAACGTTACCATCCACGCCGGTTCGGTTATTGGTGCCGATGGATTTGGCTTTGCCCCATCAGCCGACAACCAGTACAAAAAGATTGCCCAGATAGGAAACGTAATCCTCGAAGACTACGTGGAAATTGGCGCCAACGCGTGCGTCGACCGGGCCACTATGGGCTCTACCATTATCCGCAAGGGGGTAAAGCTCGACAACCTTATTCAGGTGGGTCATAATGCCGAAGTGGGCGAAAACACCGTAGTTGCCGCACAGTCGGGAATAGCAGGTTCGTCTAAGGTAGGCTCTAGCTGTATGTTTGGCGGACAGGTAGGCATATCGGGCCACATTACGGTTGCCAACGGCGTAAAGCTAGCCGCGCAAACCGGAGTGAATAATTCGCTGAAAATTGAGAATCAAATCTTAATGGGTTCACCTGCAATGGAAGCCCGCAGCTACCAGCGCAGCTTTGTGGGGTACAAAAACCTACCCGACCTAGGCAAGCAGGTAAACGAGCTAAAAAAAGAGCTAGAAAGTTTAAAAGCAACTCGCTAAAATCATACTATCCCCACAAAGTTCTACCTTTGAGGGGATTTGTACGTTTTAAAGAGGGATAACTCAAAATAAGAGCAAGAGAGAATGTCTGAAATGCAAAAAACAATAAGGGAAGCCGTTACGCTTACAGGAAAAGGCCTACACACAGGTCTGGATGTAACCATATCGATACTCCCTGCCGATGCCAATTACGGAATCAAATTCCAACGTATTGACCTGGAAAATAAGCCAATTATTGACGCTGTTGCCGATTACGTTACCGACACCTCGCGCGGAACTACTATCGAAAAAAATGGCGTACGGGTTAGCACAATCGAGCACGTAATGGCGGCAATTGTTGGTTGCGATATCGACAACGCTCTGGTACAGCTCAACGCTCCCGAAACGCCCATTATGGACGGTAGCGCCAAGTTTTTTCTCGAAGCAATTGCGCAGGCAGGTAACAAGGTGCAAAACATCGAACGCCAGTACTTCGAAATTAAGGAGAAAACCGTTTGGAGAGACGATAAGCTAAACATCGAAATCGTTGCCTATCCCGACGATCATTTTAGCCTTAACGTTATGATAGACTACAACTCGAAGGTGCTGGGTAACCAGTATGCCAACATGGAGACTATCGACATTTTTAAGGATGAGATTGCCCCTTGCCGTACTTTTGTATTCTTCCACGAGCTGGAGTTCCTGTTTAAGAACAACCTTATCAAGGGTGGCGACCTACAAAACGCCATCGTAATTCTCGATAAGGAGGTTCCCCAAGAAGAGCTCGATAGAATAGCCACGCTATTCAACAAGCCATCGGTTCATCGCCGTCCCGATGGTATCCTCAATAACCTCGATCTACGTTTTGCTAACGAGTGTGCCCGTCACAAGCTGCTCGATATGGTCGGCGATTTAGCCCTTGTAGGCCATCGCATAAAGGGTAAGTTTATTGCTAAACGCCCAGGGCACCATGCCAACACCGAATTTGCCAAGGTACTCCGCAAGGTTATGAAGCGCCAGTTTATGCGCATTCCAGTACCTCACTACAATACATGCGTTGAGCCTGTTTTAGACATCAACGCGATACGAAAAATGCTTCCTCACCGCCCTCCATTTCTTTTGGTAGATAAGATTATCCACCTCGACAAGGAAATGGTAATCGGAATTAAGAACGTCACCATGAACGAGCCATTCTTCGTGGGTCACTTTCCCGAAGAACCGGTAATGCCGGGTGTGCTTATCATCGAGGCCATGGCGCAGGTTGGTGGTATTCTGGTACTCGAACAGGTTGGCGAACCCGAAAAATACTCCACCTACTTCCTTAAAATCGATAAGGTGAAGTTCAAAAAGAAGGTCGTCCCTGGCGATACCATCATCATTAAAATGGAGCTAATGGAGCCTATCCGTAGGGGAATTGCCATTATGTGGGCACAGGCTTTTGTTGGCGACACCATTGTCGCAGAAGGTGAGCTTACCGCTCAAGTTGTAAAAACAAAATAATAAATAGAACGAGATATGAGTCAACCAATGGCGTACATTCATCCCGATGCGAAGATCGGAGCCAACGTAACCATCGAGGCATTTGCCTGGATTGGCAAGGACGTTGAAATTGGAGATGGAACGTGGATTGGCCCATCCGTGTCCATAATGGATGGCGCTCGTATTGGGAAGAATTGCAAGATTTTCCCTGGTGCAGTAATATCTGCAATCCCTCAGGATTTAAAGTTTAAAGGCGAAATCACAACCGCAGAAATAGGCGATAACACCACCATTCGCGAGTGCGTTACCGTTAACCGCGGAACAGCAGCGAAAAGCAAAACTGTAGTGGGCAGCAACTGCCTAATTATGGCCTACGCTCATATTGCTCACGATGCAATCGTTGGTAATAATGTCATAATTGGCAACGGCACCCAGCTTGCAGGCGAAGTGGAAATTGACGACTTCGCAATCCTAAGTGCCCACGTACTGGTTCACCAGTTCGTTCGCATTGGTGGGCATGTTATGGTTTCGGGCGGTTCGCTTGTTCGCAAAGACATCCCTCCATTTGTAAAAGCTGGTCACGACCCGCTTTCCTATGTAGGCATTAACTCCATCGGCCTACGCCGCCGACAGTTTAATCCCGAAGAGATACACCAAATTCAGGATATCTTCCGTCTGCTTTACCAAAGCGGCTTCATCGTGTCGAAAGCGGTTGAGATGATAGAGCAAGAGGTACCTCAAAGCGAGTTCCGCGACTACATCGCCAACTTTGTAAAGAATTCTAAACGAGGTATTATTAAAGGCTATACCGGCCGAGCCAAAACAGAAGATCTCGATATCTAACCGATATAAGAAACGCCCCAGATTGGGGCGTTTTTCGTTATATGAATGCCACTTACCTGTGGCTACTACAAATTCCAATCGATAGGCTTTTTACCCGCACCTACTAACAGCTCGTTGGTCTTAGAAAAGTGCTTACACCCAAAGAAACCGCGCGATGCCGATAGTGGAGACGGATGTACCGACTTTAGTATATGATGTTTCGACGTATCAATTAGCGCACTCTTCGCTTGAGCGTAGTTTCCCCAAAGTAGGAACACAACCCCGCTAAGATTCTCGGAAACCGCCTTAATAGCAGCATCAGTAAACGTTTCCCACCCTTTTTTCTGATGTGATCCTGCGGTGTGTGCCCTTACCGTCAGCGTTGCATTAAGCAGTAGAACACCTTGCTTAGCCCATGCCGACAGATTACCATGAAAAGGACGTGGGAACCCCAAATCGGCATGTATCTCCTTGAAAATATTTACAAGCGAAGGTGGCTGCTTAACACCAGTTGGAACCGAGAAGCATAAACCATGAGCCTGATCTGGTCCATGGTAGGGATCTTGTCCTAGAATAACCACCTTAACATCATCGAAAGGTGTACTGTCGAATGCATTAAAGATTAACGGTACTGGAGGATAAACATCATAACCCTTCGCTTCCTCCGTCAAAAAAGCAGACAAGAATTTAAAGTAATCCTTTTCAAACTCGTTACTTAGTACAGCATGCCAGCTGTCATGAATATTGGGTATAGTACTAGTATCCTCCATCTTTTAGCATATTTACGCAAAGTAAACTTAAAAACCGCTTTTTGGCAAGCCTCGCATAGAGCGACCCATCGAATAAGAAAAAAGAATCGCGACAAACACGCTAAAATCGCTAACTTGTAGAGGCAAACCGTATTCTTGTTTATACCTTTACTGCAACATTCATCTGCCATGCCAACTAAAAAATACCTTCTACTTATTGCGCTCGGGATTATCCTCCTAATAGGTCTTGGACGCACCTTTACCTACTACTACAACAAGAAGAACCAAACTACCAATATCCTATCAGCAATTCCTAAGGATGTAGTTGCGCTAGTT